>JBBTQP010000074.1:23065-24453 GCA_038065635.1 Patescibacteria group bacterium
GCATGAGATTCAAGAACTCGTTGGCAAAACCCATGAAACGTATGAACCCAAAAATCATAAGAACCGTTCGGGAGAAGCTGAAGAATGCGATCTTCCATCTCCCCCGCCGCTTTATCAGTAAAAGTAAGAGATAGAATCCGCGATGTGTCGAGCGACCGCTCCTTCAACAACCACGCATATCGTCGCGTAAGCACGGCTGTCTTTCCAGTCCCCGCGCCGGCGACAATCAAAAGAGGCCCGTTGCCGTGCGTGACAGCCGTTTTCTGCGCGTCGTTCAAACCTTCAAGAAGTTCGGTCATCGATTTCTTCGAAACTCACATTTCCGTCTGCATCAATCTTTGCAATTATAAGTCGGACTTCAGTCGATGGATACTCAGAGACAATCGACGCGCGCGCCGACCTCAAATCCTCCGCGTGCCTTGAGTACTCTTCCTCATCCGATGCGAAAGCCGCGCGTCCGCCGTATGCGCCGCAATCAAGATGGTTCATTAAAATCACGCGAGATATCCCATGCAAATCATGGGACAACTTTATTTGCAAACGAGCGGTAGCAGTTGATGACGGATCAGCGGATGCAAGCAGGTTTTTTGCCGCGCCAGCGATGGACACGAGATCCGTATCTCCTGTGAAGCCGTTCTTATCCAAATACTCGCGTATGCCTCGCATGAAACGAAAGTCCATGCAATGCAGAACAAGGTTTGAACATTTATGGCTCATAGTGGAAATACGTTAGCAAGAAAAAACGGCGCCGTGAAGGTCGCCGCCAGAGCGTTGGAACAGGCACTATGAAGCGCTGCTGAATTGCAGCGTCCCCCTTCGGGACTCGATCGGAGCGGAGTGCACCTCTTCCAGTCCGATCGTCATGCGATCGCTGACCTTGGCTATGAACCCGCGAACCTCGGCCTTGGGGAACTGCCTGAGCAGCATCTTGCCGGACATGAGCACATCCTGCGTCAATTGGTCGATCTCGTCCTCCATGGACAAGAACTTTCGCGCCGCGTGGTAGCGTCCGCAGTCGATGTGCGGGATGATGAGGATGGTTTCTGGAGCGTGGAGGCTCACCGAAAGCGCGAGGTGGTCGAGAATCCTCTGGCGCTCGACCTCACCGTCGTGAATCAGCGAGTAGCACGCGCCTGGAGGCGTGAGCAGATCGTACGTGGCGTGCTCGCCGAAGCGCTGTGCCAGGTAGTGCGGCAGGTTGGTCGCCCCGTGGAGGCGAAAATCCATGCACGTGAGTACCGTGAGCTGACAACCGTGGACGATTCGATTCTGCGTATCCATCTGTCCCATGGCTTCTTCTCCAGTGTTGTGTGTTCCAAATAAAAGAAAGAGCGAAGGTCAAAATGTTAACACCGCCCCAATGTTGCGTCAATCAGCGAACGTATCCT
>JBBTQP010000075.1:0-8891 GCA_038065635.1 Patescibacteria group bacterium
TCGTATTTTGGTAATTTATCATCGCCAATGTTTTGGCTGTTGACGGAGTTTCCGTCTGTCCTTGAACGCCGGAGGCGGAAGTAACCGGTATCAAATAAGAGCAAATCGGAGTGGCTTTCTTTTTTTGATATTTGCAGATATTTCTTACGATATTTGTTATTGTGGTAATTTTTTCCGGAACTTTTTTGTTTATTTTTAATTTCATGATACCGGTGCTCGCATCCATGTTTCGCATTATCAGGTATTGGCTTTGATCCTCGACCGTCGCCTCCGGTTGATCTGAAACGGCGATGCAACCGTCGACGGCGCCGTTGACGTCAATTTTTATTAACACACCTTCTTTGTATGGCGCCAGACCGCTGAGCGTCATGTGTTGCTTCGTGGTTAGGATGCTAGCCGAGATAACGACTCCTTTATCCGCCGTTGGAGCTATTCCATACCCTGACGCGCTTCTTTCGATGTCGAACTTTTTTATCCATCGAGGATTGAAATCGGCATCCGTTTTTATCAATTCGATATTTGATGCTTGCGCATCGCTAAGAATATTCATCGCCTCATTATCAGCTTCGCCGAACGGTTTTATTTCCGGAATAACATTTATGGTATCCGGACAATCCGCCCTTAGCTGTTCGCATTTGTTATTGAACGCTTTTCTTTTTTGTCCCGCGTCTTTACTTTTTGCCGCGATTCCGACGCTGTCTCTAATCACGTCTTCCATGATTACGAATTGGTCGTCGACTGTTTTTGTAACCAGAAAATCATTAGCGGATGTAGAAAAAATAAGACTGGTGGTTAATTTTTTCGTCCAAACATAATTTCCTTTACCGTCCACTTTTACGGCTATGAATGAGCGCGGAAAATATACGGTGTCCGGTAATTTTAACGGCCCCGCAAAGCCCTGCGTCAGAGCGAGATTGTCGAAACCGAAAGCGATATATCCTCCGTCAGGCGTTGATTTGACTGCTCGAAAATCACCTCCGGGCATGCGAATGCTCGTTTTTCCCATTGCGAAAGTACCGCTCGAATAACTTGTCGGCGCGTTGATTTCCAGCGGTATCATCTCCATGCTTTTAGCCCACACCACGTTTATGTTTTTATCCAATTTGATGATAGTCGGCAAAGCGTGCGGCGCTCCTTCCGATCCGAGCACGTGTTCCGGTTGCTCTGTTTTTTTTACATCGAGATTAGCGATTGCAATAAAACTTCCGTCGGTCAGACGGTCCATGTCCTCGGCTTCCCAATCCATTTTTTTAGTCGATACCACCTTTCCGTTTTTATCGATTTGTATCAAAGCGCTATATCTCGGCACCGTATCATTGTCGGCAACGTATTGTCCGTATCCGGTTTTTGATAAACTGCCTAGAAGCAATACGCCGCCGCCCTGCAGAGCCCATAATTTTTGCGGCCGATCAAGTCTATAGTCGCCGAGCATCAGCGACCAGGACATTTTTCCTTTCGCATTCAGTTTTGTGATCAAAATATCGCCGTATTCTTCTTTGGTTTCTTCGTCGACGAAATCAATTACGTCGTTAGCCATTATTAAATAGCCATCTGTCGTTTCTACGGTGAGGCGTCCCTTTCGTCTTGATGACATGGCGCCGAGCGCCGCGCTTTGACTACTCAACCAGCGGCTCCAAGAAAGGGCGCCTTTCGCATCCGTTTTTATTATATAAGGCATTGGCGCGCCCATGCCGTCGGCTGGCTGTGTGTCACCGGTTAACGTATAGCCGCCGTCCTTGGTAGGAGTAACGCCAAAACCTTCGGTTAAATCCAATAAATGATTAGTGCTGACGAAGGTAGGCGAAGCCACGGGTTTAACAGAGCAGACGCCGCCATTCGTTTGCGCTCTCGCGTTACCCACGAAAACCGGCAACACAAAAAGGAGAGCAAGATATCCGTAAATAAATCGTGTCTTTTTCACAAAAAAAGTATATCACCAAGCGGCGCGTCGTTCTAGCCAACCAGGTTTCTTTTTCATAAAAAAAATCCGCCTCGAAAGCGTTCGTGGCGGATGTCAGCGGCGGCGGCCTTTGGTCGGAGGAGGGACGGTGCGTTTTTTTGGAATGGGCTTCTTTCCGGGTTTCACCGTCTGTCCAGGCACGCGCGGCGAGGGAGGGATGGGAGTGTCTTTCTTTTGCGGCAGCGACGGCGGGCGCATGAGACGCTCGCGGTCGCATTTTCGTTTCAGCTCTTCTCGTAGTTTACGGAATTCTTCGATTACATCTTCTAGAGCTACGGGTATCTCTGTAAGATGAACGAATTCGCGATCCAATAAGATACCTGCAACGCTCATCAGCGTTTTCGAAATGCGGGCCCGAAGGAGGTCCCGCTCACGATCTTTTGCGTCCATGACGGGACTCCTTTCAGTGAAGGTTCAAGCCACGACTATATGCAAGATTGGCGGATTTGTCAATTGGTGAAGAACCCGAATTTGATCATGGTTGGTAGCGCGATGATTGTTCCGATTATGATTATCGCCCAGTAGATTCCTGTCGCAATCCAAAATCGTTTTGTTAGAAAAACGACGAGCGGATGCACGGAGAGTCCGGCGCTACTCGAGAGGAAAAGAAACGCCTTGACAAACAAAGGCGCCAAGGCAAGGCAGAGGATAATGAATATCATGAATACGAACCAGGGCATGGGATGAGTGACACTAATATAATACCCCGCTTTATTGCGGGGTACCACCATGGTGGACGCTGTAGGATTCGAACCTACGACCCTCTCGGTGTAAACGAGATGCTCTAACCAACTGAGCTAAGCGTCCGCGAAAACCAACTGCCTGCCCCGAAGAGCGTTGCGACATCGGGGAGATAAGCGTCCTTGTGTCTTATGGACGACATACTGACATATATTTTCGATCATGTCACTATCTTTGAATACTACCGTCATTGCGAGCCCCAGCAGGGGCGTGGCAATCTAATGGGAGAAATTATTACTTTGAAAGATTACCGCGTCGCACAGGCCTCCTCGCAATTACAAAAATATGACAATCATTTTAATACACGGTTTCATGGGGTTTCCGAATAATTGCTATTTTCCGTGGTTGAAAAAGGAGTTGGAGGCGCGTGGGAACGTCGTGCTCGTTCCGCAGATGCCAAGTCCGGCATATCCGGAACAGCTTACATGGGTAAAAACCATACGATCTTTAGAGTGTGATCCGACCGATACCGTTTTAGTCGGTCACTCGTTGGGGTGTGCTGCGCTTTTGCATTTTTTGCAGGAGCGTAAAGGAAAAACTTTTCAGCACGTAATTTTGACGTCCGGTTTCGGACGCCCTTTCGTTTCCATGAAGCCACTTGAGAGATGGTTTGATCCGTCGTTGGATTTTTCCGTTATCAAAACAAAATCTAAAAAGTGGACGGTCGTTCATTCAAAAAATGATTTACTGGTTCCGTTTCGCGAAGGGGAGTGGCTCGCGTCTCAACTCGGAGCGAATTTGATCATTGAAGATAAAGGTCACCTCACGAAACGCGAAGGCGCAAAAGAATTGCCAAGCGTATTGGAAGCGGTTGTTGGTAACGTGTAGGGGCGGGGTTTTCCCGCCCTCCCCTGTGGATTGGGTGCGCCCTTGTTTGTGGTGTATACTTTGTTCAATATGGGATTATTGCTTCGAATATTTATCGGACTTGTTATTGCGGCAATTGGCGTCGCTCTTGTCATCAAGACTAGAAAGTTTATGGATTTTTTTGGCTCTATCCCGTGGGCTGATGCCAAGCTCGGCGGAGGCGGATCGAACTTGATGTATAAATTGATAGGGATCGCCGCCAGCTTTATCGGATTCATGATAATGACGAATTTGTGGAACGTATTTTTGAACGCGACTCTCGGCTCACTTTTCGGAGCCGGTCGTTAATTTTTGATATGGGACTACGAAGCGGTACAGAGCTAATAAATCCATTCAAATTATTGGAGCGTGTTGGTATTCGCGCCGGACAAAAGGTTGCGGATCTTGGTTGCGGCGCTTTGGGTCATTTTGTTTTTCCTGCCGCGCAATTGATCGGAGCCGATGGAATCGTTTACGCGGTTGATATTCAGCGAAGCGTTTTGGAGCAAGTGGATAGAACCGCGAAAGACGAACAAATAATGAATGTTAAAACAGTTTGGTCGGACATAGACGTGTATGGCGCAACTAGAATCGAGGATGGGGCACTCGACTTGACCATGCTGATAAATAATCTGTATCTTTCGCAAAACCGTCCTCAGCTTGTTCGCGAAATGGCGCGGCTTACTCGTCCTGGCGGTCGAATGGTTATGGTCGAATGGAAGACGATTGCAACTCCGCTAGGTCCTCCGACCGCGCAACGCGTGGATAAGGAGGCGGCAAAAAAGATTTTGGAGTCGCCATCATTTAAACTTCTGGATGAATTTGAAGCCGGACCATATCACTACGGATTGCTTTACGAACGAACGGATCAGGAAGCGTAAACCTTGCGTATTTCACGTTTTTACATCAACATATTCGTCGTATGGAAATACCTCCACTTCTGCGCCCATCTTTTTGGTTTAACCCAAGTCCTGTTCCATTTCAGCCCATAGTGGAACGCGGTTTGCTCGTTATTTTTGGCGCGTTTCTTTTTATCGGAATACTTAGCCGAATCGTGGCGATGCGAGCCGGACTTGAAAAAATGGTTAAGCGATTAATCATTAAGATTTCCGTTTCCTTGATAATTCTTGGCGTGTTCGGCCTATTCTTGTATGGGTTTTATTTCGAACGCATTACAGTTCTCGGTTCACGTTTTTGGTATTTGATTTGGCTCGCGCTATTCGGTTGGTACGCTTGGAAAATTTGGAAATACGCTTTCGTAGAAATTCCTGAAATTGAAAAGAAGCGCGCGGAACGCGAAGCTGCTGAAAAATGGCTCCCGAAGCCAAAGACATAAGACGCAGGTTTGGCGACCGCGGTGAAGATTGTGCGGCCGCATTTTTCGAATCGCGAGGATTCAAGATCGTAGCTCGAAATTGGGTTACGAGAATGGGGGAGATTGATTTGATTTGCGAACGCAACGGAGTCACGCATTTCGTCGAAGTGAAAACGCGGAGATCTCTCGAATACGGATATCCGGAAGAGGCGATCACACCGACGAAATTACGCCACCTTTATCGCGCCATAGAAATGTATTTGGCGGCGTCGCGTTGTCCTCCGACTCGCTATCAAATCGATGCGCTGGCGATTCTTGCGGAACCTGGAAAGAAGCCGGAGTATCATTACGTGGAGAATATAAATTTATAAAATCAGCATCGCATCTCCGAAAGAGTAGAATCGATAATTATTTTCAATCGCCTCCGCGTAAGCTTTCATGATCAAATCACGTCCGGCAAAAGCCGAGACTAGAACGAGCAACGTTGATTTCGGTAGATGAAAATTTGTTACGAGCGCGTCGATATTTTTGAATTTATAGCCCGGCTTGATGAAGATTTTTGTGAAACCATGCCTGACTTCAGATTCTAGAGAGCGTACAGTCGTCGTTCCTACTGCTATGACGCGGCCGTCACGGAGTCTCGTATCACGTATCAGGGAACACGTAGCGTCGGGGACGTCGATCCATTCTTCGTGCATGATGTGATTTTCCACGTCGTCGGTTTTCATCGGACGAAATGTTCCGAGGCCGACGTGGAGAGTTACGGTTGCGAAATTGATCCCTTGTGCTTTTAGTTTCTCGATTAACTCCGGCGTGAAGTGAAATCCTGCCGTTGGCGCCGCGACAGAACCGCGCGGTTTTGCGTAGACGGTTTGGTAAGTAGTGCTAAGTGCGGAGTGCAAAGTGCTTGGATTTGGATCGATATACGGAGGAATGGGAACTTCGCCGATGCGGTCGGTCCAAGCGAAAATTTCATCAGCGGATTTTTTGAAATCTACGACAACGGTTCCATCGTCGCGTTTTTCTTTTACTGTTGCGGTTTGTCCGTCCGGAAAATCGAGTACGGCTCCAACCTTGATTTTTCGTCCCGGCTTCGCAAGCGCGAGCCAATAGTCGCCTTCGGGGCGGAGTAGGAAGAGTTCGATTGCTGTAGGGGCGTATGGTGATACGCCCTCCCCCGGAGCGGGCGCATTACCATGCGCCCCTACGACGCAACGTAACCGCGCCTTGAACACTTTGCTGTCGTTTACGACCAACAAGTCTCCGGGTTGTAGAAAATGCTCGATGTCGCGGAATATCGCGTGGGAAATTTTGCCGCTCGCACGATCTAACACAAGAAGACGCGAGGAATCTCGCGGTTCGGCCGGGGATTGGGCGATGCGTTCCGGCCGCAGATTATATGAAAAATCGGCGGTTTTCATTGGTAAGCGTCCAGTCTAATAGGTCTTGCAATATCGGGCAACTCCTGATATTGTACGGTCGTTATGAAAACCGGAATACACCCGACCTATCATCCGACAGCCAAGATAACATGCGCATGCGGCAACGTAATTGTCGCAGGTTCGACGATGCCGGAAATCGCAATCGAGCTTTGTTCGTCTTGCCACCCATTTTTTACCGGAAAACAGAAGCTTATCGACAGCGCGCGACGCGTTGAGAAGTTCCAAGAGAAGACGGCTGCCAAGGCCGCGAAGTCGCACGTGTTGGGCAAGAAGGCCAAGACGGAAAAGCGCGCTCTTCAGAAAGAAGCAAAGAAGGCTCAAAAGAAGCCGACTAAGCTTAACGAAGAATAACCACGCAAAATAAAACCGCCGGAGGAGCGGTTTTTTTATACCTCCGAAATAAACAATGTCATTGCGAGCGCATATACTTAAAGCACGTGGCAATCTCATCTAAACAATCGCTTAAATATGGATCTCACCAATGCCGTTAGAGAAGCCCGCGCCGCGTTTTCGGATCTTGAACAGAAAGTTTCGTCGCCGGAAACTCTCGCTGACTCGAACAAGCTTCGTGATGTTTCTCGCGCCTATTCGAACGCGAAGATTTTGGCGGATGCCGCCGAGCGATATGCTTCGGCAAAGCAAGCGTATGATGAAACTATGCAGGCGCTTTCTTCGGAGGATGTGGAGTTGAAAGTTATGGCGGAGGCGGAAATGGAACGCGTTCGCGCAGAGTATGAAGCGGCAACCGAGGAGTTCACGATCGCATGCGTTCCACCGGAACCGCATGACTCTTCAAACGTGATCGTGGAAATTCGCGCAGGAACCGGAGGCGAAGAAGCGGCGTTGTTTGCGCAGGAACTTTTTCGAATGTACGCGAGATACGCCGAACGACGCGGTTGGAAAACATCTCTCTTATCCGAATCTCAAGCCGAACTCGGAGGATTTAAAGAAGTAGTTTTCGCGATCAATGGAGTCGGTGCATACGGTCGTCTAAAGGTGGAACAGGGAGTGCATCGCGTTCAGCGCGTGCCGTCCACGGAGAAACAAGGAAGAATTCACACCTCCACCGCAACCGTCGCGGTTCTTCCGGAGATCGAGGAGACGGAAGTTTCAATCGAACAAAAAGATCTTCGTATCGACACTTTTTGCGCCGGAGGAAAAGGCGGGCAATCAGTGAACACCACCAAGTCCGCGGTTCGTATCACGCATATTCCAACCGGCATCGTGGCCTCATGTCAGGACGAACGATCGCAACTTCAGAACAGGGAACGCGCCATGCAGATTTTGCGCGCTCGCGTTTGGGATATGGAGGAGGAGAAAAAGCGGAGCAAGCTTGAGGCGGAAAGGCGTTCGCAGATAGGTCGTGGTGACCGTTCGGAGAAGATTCGGACGTACAATTACCCGCAAGACCGAATTACCGACCATAGGATCAAACATTCCTGGCACAATATCGCCCAGGTTTTGGACGGGGAGCTGGATCCCGTTATTTCCGCTATAAAAGCGGGAAAACAGGGGGATGACATCGAGTCCCCTTGACAAAAACCATAAAAAATGGTTTACTGATATCTTCTTCGTGCCATACTGGCGCGACTGAAGAGGGTTCCGTTTCGTACAAACAACAGGAGGTGGCCATGAGCCACAATACGCACTTTTCCATCGCGGCTTCCTTCGTCCTCGCGGCGTGCGCGGCAGATCCGTCCGAGCGAACCAACGACAACGAAGGAGGCAAGGCAGGCAGCGGCGGTGACGTCGGCGGCGCCGGTGGTGACACTGGCGGCACGACCAGCACCGGCGGCACGACGACCAGCGAAGGCGGCACGACCGGCTCCGGTGGCGACACCAGCACCGGCGGCACGACCAGTGCCGGCGGCGAAGGCGGTCAGGGCGGTAACGTCCCGGTGTTCAACTGCGACAAGAACCCAGCCAAGCGGTTCGTCATGCTGGTGGAGGCTGAGTACGAGCCCAGCCACATCGCAGTGGACGGCGGCGTTTACTGCCAGCAGGGCGGCTGTTTCCCGGTTGCTTGGGCCGCGCTCCACATCGGAGAGCCCAAGAACAAGATGACCACGCTGGACGTGGGCGAAGTCGCCCCCGGAACCAAGCTGGAGACCAACTGGGGGCAGAGCGCCGACGGCACGCTCAAGAAGGGCGCGCCGAACTACACGCCCAATCCCGTGCCCGAGAGTGAGACCGACTCCTACGAGCACGCGGTCGACCTCGGGACCACGTACTGCTACCAGGGCGTCTGCAGTTACGCCAAATTCAAGTGCTGCTACGGGGACAAGGAAGTTCCCGTTGGGGGGAGCGGCGCCAACCTCACGTGCGTCGCGTCCTAGCCAGGCGCAACGCACAGCTCAACCAAGGCCTCGCATCGAACCGACAACTGTCGGGGACCGGTGCGAGGCTTCTTTAATTTCTGGAAACATACAATCATGTCATTCCTGCGGAGGCAGGAATCCAGACAGTGAAGATCCGATTCCTTATATTTCGAGGAAATGGATCCCCGTCTGCACGGGGACGACACGGTGGGGGGGATGGATCCCCGCCTCCGCGGGGATGACACGGTAGAGTCCCTTGCCCAGTATTT
>JBBTQP010000076.1:0-13788 GCA_038065635.1 Patescibacteria group bacterium
ATCTTTTGAAAAATTTCGGTTGGGACGAGGAGAATTTTAGGCAAGAGGTTCTCAAACCGGCTCTGTTAGAACAACACGTAGGCGCGGCTCTTGCACAAGAGAAGCAGGGTGATCTGAACGCTTTGCAGACGTATATGACAGAGCGGCTTGCGAAGCCTGATGTAGTGAGATATTTGCGGTTTTAAGGCGAACACAGGGATCATTTATTCTTGAAAGGTTATAACTTATCGTGTAAGCTCCCGCGAGCGTGCGGGTATCGTATAGTGGCTATTATGAGTGCTTCCCAAGCACTAGAGAGGGGTTCGATTCCCCTTACCCGCTCCAGGCCAGCTTAGCTCAGTTGGTAGCCCCGCACCATTCGTGGATCCATTGCCGATGTAGCTCAGTGGTAGAGCAATGCTTTCGTAAAGCAGAGGTCGTGGGTTCAAGTCCCACCATCGGCTCCACGAATGGTGCGGGGTTCGTAAAGCAGAGGTCCCGGGTTCGAATCCCGGAGCTGGCTCCATAAGTATAACCGCCTAATAAAGGGGCGGTTTTACTTTTTTTGTCATCCTCGCGAAGGCGGGGATCCAGGATATAAGGTGAATTATCACTTTTATTCTGGATCCCCGTTTTCACGGGAATGACGCAAAGTGTAGTATTGTTATGATGTTTGTTGCATTGACGCACCTGTCGAATGTTTCTCTCTTTTCTGCTAAAATAGTTTCGCATGATAAAAAGGTCGTTCATTTTTTACATTACTGCGATATTCGCTGTGGTTTTGGCGCATCCGGCGGAAGCGAAAGAAAGCGCTGTTCTGTATCTTGATTCCGGATTTGTTGGAAGGCAGTCCTCGTTTCAGATTTTTAACGGTTCTGTGAAAATCGTTTTCGATCGCGATTCGTTGCTTGAACAAAACGAACTCGTCGTTCAGAAGGAAGACGTACCTACTTCAACATCGGATGGATATGAACTCGGCGACGAGAAGCTTACGCTTCAGTGGAAGGACGCTGTAAGCGTTTCATCTAACGGTGTATACGTAGACATGCCAGGCAAATGCGTTCGTGATGCTTGGACAGAATGTCGACTTTTTTTGAAGGATGGTGACGCATGGCGTTTGTTAAAAGGAGATCGTGTCATCGGTAATGCTGAGGTTCGGATTGGAATTAAACGTAGTTCGTATATGACCGGTGGTGATGCCTCTTGGTATGCATATAAAAAGTGCAGATGCGCCGCATCTCCTGATTTTCCGAAAGGTTCTCGCGTTAAAGTCACGAGCAAAGCGTCAGGAAAATCCACGGTTGTTCGCATTAACGATTACGGTCCGGAGCGCGATAAATTTCCGAAGCGTGTGATAGACTTGGATGTAGTGGCGTTTACGGATCTTGCGCCAAAAGGAGCGGGGATTATCGGAGTAACGGTTAAGCCGTTGGGAAAGGATGATCCCGAATATTTACTTGCGGACGCGCCTGTACCGGCAAGCAAGATCGTTGTAAAATCAAAGAAAAGTTCAAAGAAATGATCACTCTCGAAAACGTCTCGAAAATATATCATCCTGCGGTCAATGGGCTGAAGGATATTTCGCTTAAGATAGAATCTGGTGAGTTCGTATCCATTGTCGGACAAAGCGGCGCAGGAAAGACGACTCTCGCGCGTCTTCTGATAGCTGAAGAAAGACCGACGCACGGAAGAATCGAAATCGGTGGCTGGGACATTACTCGCATAAAATCTCGAGACATACCTGCCTTACGAAGGCAGATAGGAGTGGTGTTTCAGGATTTCAAACTGATTCCAAAAAAAACCGTGTGGGAAAACGTTGCGTTTGCGCTTGAGGTCGCCGGAACTTCGACGAAACGAATTCGCGAAATAATTCCGCAAGTTTTGAAAATAGTCGGACTTGAGGAAAAAGAAAGGCGTTTTCCACAACAATTATCAGGTGGAGAGCAGCAACGTGTTGTGATCGCGCGATCTCTTGTTCACCGTCCGAAAATTCTTCTCGCGGACGAGCCGACGGGAAATCTGGATACCATCAACACGGCTGACATCATCGACCTGCTCCAAAAAATTAACGCTTTCGGCACTACGGTCGTTCTGGTTACGCATAATCGCGAGGTCGTTAACGCGCTTCGCAAACGCGTGATTACGCTTGGCGACGGAGCCGTGATGGCTGACCACCAACACGGAAAATATCTTTTGCCTACTTGATATGTCTATCGGAGTTACTTCATGGAGAATCGTCTCATACGCCTGGAAAAATTTCGCGCGAAACGCTTGGATTGCGTTGACCACGATTTTCGTTCTCGTTTTGTCGCTCCTGTCGGTAAACGTTCTCGTTGGAGTTAACGCGCTTTTGGAACGCGCGGTTTCAACTCTCGAAGACAGAGTTGATATATCCGTTTATTTCAAGAGCGGAACTCCTGAGGCCGTGTTGCAGCAGACGCAATTTTTCATGGCCGGTTTACCACAAGTAAAAGCTACGACATTGTTAACTCCGGATGAAGCGCTTTCGGATTTTAAGAAACGACATGAAAACGATCCGAAGATTCTTGATGCTTTGAACGAGTTGGATCAAAATCCGCTCGGCGCTTCTCTCGTAATAAAAGCGAAACGCACGGACGATTATCCGTTTCTTCTTGAAGCGCTCAAAAATCCGCAATTCGATTTCTCAATCGAATCAAAAACGTACGACGATCATGCGGAGGCCATCAAACGCGTTCGAGACCTCGGCGCGTCAGCCAGGGTTTTTGGCGCGATTCTGATAGCGATTTTTGGATTGTTTTCCGTCTTGATCGTTTTCAATACAGTTAGAGTCGCGATCTACACACAACGAGAGGAGATAGGAATAATGCGTCTTGTAGGCGCGTCAGGATCGTTCGTGCGATTACCATTTGTTTTGGAAGGGATTTTTATCGCGCTCTTAGCCTCTCTAATCGCCGCCGTAATAATAGCCGGTGCAGTGACATTCATAGAGCCTCGGCTCATGTCGTTTTTTGATGGTGCTGATCCTGGTTTGCGCGCGTATTTCATTAGCAATCTACCTACGATTTTGGCTGCTGAATTGGGAAGTTTATTTTTGCTTGTAGCCGTGAGTTCTTGGGCGGCCGTTGGAAAATATCTTAAGCGATGACGATATGAAAGACGCCAAGAAACAAGTCGAAGCGGTTTTCAAAAAATACGGATTAGCAGTTCCTAAACCTCAACCGTTTTCAAAATCTAAAGCCATCAAGATACCGGTACGAATCATTCATCCGGATTCCGATCACGCAAAAAAAATGTTTTATGAAAAGCGTCGCACTTCTGTTTGACCCCGGTTTTGATTTTTTGG
This sequence comes from Patescibacteria group bacterium, assembly GCA_038065635.1. GTDB lineage: Bacteria > Patescibacteriota > Patescibacteriia > 2-12-FULL-60-25 > 2-12-FULL-60-25 > JAHJFW01. Next base: position 3,305 of record JBBTQP010000076.1, read on the forward strand.
GCGAACTGCTCGCGCATGACGGAGTGTTCGGTTGTGCTGTTATTTCCTCGCATGGCACCGAATGTTTGGGAGATAGTCTGGATGAGTGGCAGGTTCGCGGCGTTTCTTGTAATAAGAACGTAGACGGATCCGAACCCACGGCGATTCGGGAGTTCGTTCGCCTTCGAGATCCTGGATTTTATTCTGCGGCTTTAAACTGGTTTGCTGAAAATAATTTTTGCGCGGTAGATACGGATCAGGAAACAGCGGACATTTGGCAAAATATCCAAATGCTTCCGTTCGAACCGAACGTGAAACACGCGATTTTGATGTCGGTAAAATCAGCGAATGCGAAAGATCGCGCCGCGTGGATCCGCGCAATCGGCGAGTCTGCAAATTTGGTACGAAATGAGATGAGGCCAACGCCAAAGAAGGCGGTTTCTAAAAAGAGACCGTCAAAGAAAAAGTGAAATTTGTTTCGCGAGCTCTGCCAACTCCGTATCATCCGCGCGTTTGAAATCGTGGGATGAAATGTATCCTTCGTAGTTTTCGAAGTATTTTTCAACGTTAGATCTGTGAGCTTTCCAAGATTCGGATTTAGTACCGTGCATAGGAAAAAGTTTTGCGTGAACGTGATCCACGCCGAATCCTTCGAAAATCATTCCGGTTCTCCCAACGTCGTCAAAGGTTTTATCTAATAGTTTCGCTACTTTACCCGCAGCGATTGTCAGTCCTGACAAAACTTCATCCGGCAGATCAAACGCGTAAGATGGATGATGCTCCTTCGTTACTACAACGGAAAATCCTTTCGTGTTTGGAAATATGGAAAGAAAAGCAAGATGCTTTTCATCCTCCCAGATTTTATAACACAGCGCCTCGCCGCTTACGATTTTGCAAAATATACAGTCCATAGATTTTACGTATTTGGCTCGGGGACATGGGCTCGAACCATGATTTGCCGACAGCAGTCGGCATCCCGCATACCAATAATTATTATAATAATGAGGCGGGACACGGCTTACTCTGAAACATTCATTTTCATATTTCCTATGCTCGGGGACATGGGCTCGAACCATGATTCACGGCTTCAAAGGCCGCTGTCCTACCGTTAGACGATCCCCGAGCGCAGGAAAAATGAGCGTTATTATTGACGTTGTCCTACCATTCGCTTGCGTCCGCCTTTGGAGGAAGACGATCCCCGAGCGAAAGACGCAAAGCGACTGTAATATGCCGTTATTTCGGATCAGAGTCAATGGTTTTTTGTTGGAGCAAGGCGCACACCGTGATTACGGCGAAAGCTACAAACGAAAGGAAGGGGATTGTGATGAATCCGAACCATGCAACGTATTGCGTCACGCATGAAACGCCGAATGTACATGGCGCTACGGCTTCCGGTATAAATTTGTAAGCGAGAAGATTGTGGTAGAAAGCGATTAGACCGCCGATTATGCTAAGCGGCAAGATGTAGCGGTATGCTTTTTTATCGCCAAACCAGATCGCGACAGCCGAGATTGCGACTATCGGATATATGGAGATTCGTTGGTACCAACAGAGAATGCACGGCGCCAAATTTTGTATCTCGCTGAAAAATAAACTCCCTGCCATGGCGACGAGCGACTGGAGGAAGATTATTTCAAGCGAATGTTTTTTTACCCAAGAAATGAGTTGCATGGCGCAAATATAGCAGAAAAATGCGGTTTTGGCAATACCCTATGTTACATCCCGTATGTTATGCTTTTTGCATGAAGTTTCATGATCGAACTGAAGCTGGAAAAAAGCTTGCGGAAAAGCTTCGCGAGTTTGCAGGAATGCCGGACGTGTTGTTGTATGCGTTGCCGCGCGGTGGAGTTGAAGTTGGAGCAGAAGTCGCGAGGGCTTTAGGATGTCGGATGGACGTCATAGTGACGCGAAAGATCGGAGCGCCGTCGAACGAAGAATACGCGATCGGAGCGTTGGCGGAGACGGGGGAAACCGTCTGGAACGAGGCGGAGAGAGAGGCGAGCGATCCGAAAAAAATCGAGGAGATCGTCAAAAAAGAGAAGGAAGAATCACGGCGGAGGATAGACGCTTACAGAAAAGGCGTGGAACTCCAGTCTTTTGAAGGCAAGACTGTAGTGATCGTGGACGACGGAATTGCGACTGGGCTCACGATGAAAGCCGCCATCTTGGCAGCCAGGCATCAAAACGCAACGCGAATAGTAGTAGCCGTTCCTCACGGCGCAAAGGAATCCATATCTGATTTGCGGAAAGACGGCGTGGAAGTGATCGCGTTGCATGAGCCGATATGGTACGGCGCGGTAGGGGAGTTTTATGAGGCGTTTCCTCAACTGACGGACGCGGATGTTGAGCGTTTTTTGAAAGAAACAAACAATCTATGAAACCAACCGTCATTGGCCTTTCTCATGAATCCAAACTTGTTCGCGGAATTTCTAGTGCTTTGAAGGTTAGTCCAACGATCGTGAAGGCAAAGAAATACGCCGCAGGAGAGTGGACCGTGTTTACTCCGGCAAACGTTTCATCGCACGCGATCGTAGTAGGCAATGTTTGGGAAGATCCGGTGAAAAATTTTCAGCTTTTTTTATTACTGCATGCCGTTCGCGAAGCCGGAGCTAAGACCGTCACGCTGATTGCGCCGTGGATCGCTTACGGCCGCCAGGACCGCCCGGTTCATCCCGGCGAGATGTCTGCGGGACGCGTTATTGCGGATACCATTCTTGCCACAGGCGTTGACGAGATCGTTACTCTTGATGCGCACAGCTCGCGATTCATCAAGTTTTTTCGCGGCCGTTTAACGAATCTTGTTCCTACTGCCGAAATTGTTCGAGCGGGGCGATCGCATCGCATTGACGCGGTAGCATCTCCGGATCGCGGAGCCTCGGAACGGGCGCGATCGATAGCGCGAAAACTCCGTCGTCCATTTATTGAGATCGGCAAAACACGACTAGGTCCTGGACGCGTAGTTTCGCGTCTCATTTCCGGGGATGCCTCGAAAAAACGAGTGTTGCTTGTCGACGACATGGCTGATTCCGGAGCCACGCTTTTCAACGCGACAGCAGTGCTAAGATCGGCTGGCGCGACATCCGTTGGAGCTTACGTATCGCACGCGATCGATCTCGCGTCATTGCGAAAAAAGTCGTCGCGCGGCGGATTAGATTTTTTGGAAGCCGCGTTCGATCATAGAGCGGGAAAGCTTTCCGTACCGTTCAGTTTTTTCGTGAAAGCACGGCGTAGGTGACGGCGTTCATTTGCGTTGGAGAATTGGAGCCGCGGAAATATTCAACAACCGGGTGATTGTGAAGTAATTTTTCAACTGCTTTTTGGAGCTTCTGTTCTCCACGTCCGTGTATTATTTTTACAACTTCCGTTCCGTTCATAAACTCGTGGTGCAAAAAAGAGTCCAGTTCGCGCGTTGCGTCTTCAACAGAAAGGCCGTGCAAATCAACATTTATTGCGTCGCCCAATTCTGCTGCAAAAATCGCTGCTTCGTGGTCCGCGTTCGGAGGCACTGATATTATCGGTAGTCGTTCACCCATATTTAGCGGCATGGTAGCATGATCTTATGGCTGTGCAAAAGCGGTTTTATGCGTTTATCGCCGCGCTGTTTATTACCGCGTTTATCGGCGTCTTTCTGATCCTCCAAGAGAAGTCCGTTCCGGTTAGCGTTGAACCGATTGTAAATAAAGTTGATGATTTTCAGATTCAGGCGCAAACGAGCACGACCACGGATTCAAACGCAAACTCCACGGTTTTGCGCGTTATCGACGGTGATACTCTTGTAGCGCGTCTCGACAATGAGCCGTGGGATTGGACGATCAGGATGCTTGGGATAAATACGCCGGAAACAGTTGATCCGCGAAAACCGGTGGAGTGTTTCGGAAAAGAAGCGTCAGAAAAACTCAAATCGCTCTTGCCGCCAGACTCTCGGATTCGTCTCGCGCCAGATCCGAAAGCCGATGAGCGAGATAAATACGATCGTCTTTTGCGAAACGTATTTCTAGCTGACGATACAGACGTGAACGCACTTATGGTTCGCGACGGTTTCGCTTATGCATATCTCTCTTTTCCATTAGATGCGGAGAGGAAGAAAGAATTGAAAGAATTGGAAACGACGGCGAAACAAGAGCGTCGCGGATTGTGGGGTGAGGTTTGCGGCGCCACCCGTTGACGCGGAGGTGGGTTATTGCTAGGTTGTCGGCGCGATACGAACCTTCACTCAAGGAGTAAACGGGATGGGAAAGAAGAGCGCGTTGTATGTCGACTTGGACGGGACCTGGCATCCTTGGCAGATGTTTGACGAGCTGATCAAGATGTTCGTGAGGCTCGGCATCATGCCGCAGATCGTGCTCGAGATGTCCAGGGATCAGTTTCTCGCGTACAAGAACAAGCGCGGGAAATTCTCGCACTTCATCGACGCCGCGGTTTCCGCGTACTACAAGAACGATCGTCTTCGCGGTATGCGTATCAGCGACGCCAAATTCGCTGCGCAGAAAGTGATCGAGGAAAAGGGCTTGCGAGTCCATCTCTTCACCGATCGTCTGTCGTGGGCAGCATACGAGACAGGAGTATGGCGCACGATCATTTCCGGATCGCCGAGAGAAGTCGTTCAGGCGTTCGCGAACGCGCAACTGATCACCGAGGTGTTCGCCACCGAACATCCGTGTGACGACGAGGTGTTTCTCGGTGGCGAACCGAATGTTTGGGCCTCCAAGAAAGGAGAGGCGGTACGCGTCTCTGCGAAGCGGAACAACATCGATTTGCAGCGATCGGTCGCAGTCGGAGATTCGCTGTCCGACTCGGGGATGTTCGAACTCGTCGGCTATCCTGTCTGCTTCAATCCGGAGAGGGCTCTTCTCAAAAGGGCGAAAGAAAATCGGTGGCCCGTGGTGTTCGAGAAAAAAGACGTAATCGCGGCTTTCGTGCCGAACGAGGACGGGCTCCTGGTCGAGGCGGATTTCTCCGACATCCTTCCTTCACGTCTCGCAAAACGCCTCGAAAGGCTGCTTGCGATCGTGGCACGCTGATACGCTCTCGCTCGAGGGCGTTTTTCTTTTCCTTGATCTCATTGGCGCAATTCTGTAAGGTCTTTATATATGGAAATTAACGTACAGCGTATTGATATATTTGATGTTTCCGCAGACCTTCTTGTCCTCGGAGCGTATCAAGGAATCTCACATCCGTTTGATGAGATTGACCGGAAGTTTGACGGGGAGATCTCAAAAATCGCGGCTCGAAGTGGGTTCGATGGTAAGCACGGGCAGACGCTTTTGTTTCCTACTTTTGGAAAGATTTCTGCGAAGACCGTGGCCATCGTTGGCTTGGGCGAACGGAAATCGTTTACGGCTGATAGCGCGCGCAAGATCGGTGGGTTGATTGTGAAAATTGCAAAGTCTCATCGTGCTGCAACGGTCGCCACTGCTATTCCGGGTTTTGATCTAAAAGGGATTGACTTTCGAAACACGGCGCAAGCGTTTGCTGAAGGCGTCTTTCTTTCCGCATATCGTTTCCACGTCTATCACGGCACGCTGAAGAAAAAGGAGAAACCGCCGCGCGAATTAAAGAGCGTGATCGTTTGCGAGCGAGGAGCGAGACAAGCGGTGTCTGCGGAGCAGGGGATTAAGCAGGCGGAAGTTCTCTCACGCGCTACGAACTACGCTCGGGATCTCGTAAATACTCCGTCTTCGGAAATGACTCCGGCTAGAATGGCGGAAGAAGCGAAATCTCTCGCTGGAAAAGGAATTCGCGTGAAGATAATGGACGCGAAGGAAATGGAGCGTCGAGGAATGTACGCGGCGCTAGCAGTGGCGCGCGGATCCGCGCATTCTCCGGTTGGAGTTCATCTTTCATATCATCCAACCGGCGCGAAGAAGACAGTGGCGATCGTCGGAAAAGCGGTTACGTTTGATTCTGGTGGACTCTCGCTCAAGCCGGCGAAAAGTATGGAGAGCATGAAGATCGATATGGCCGGCGCCGCGTCGGTTCTTGGATTGTTTCGTGCCATTGCGGAATTGCGGCCGTCAGTCGCGGTTCACGGGATTTTTCTCGCGGTTGAAAATATGCCGAGCGGTTCGGCGTATCGTCCCGGCGACGTTGTTCGTGCAATGAACGGGACGACCATCGAAGTTTTGAACACAGACGCAGAAGGACGAGTGACGCTCGCGGACGCGCTTTCTTATGCGCAGACATTAAAGCCGGACATGATCGTAGATCTCGCAACGCTAACAGGTGCGTGCGTAGTCGCTCTCGGCAATGACGTCGCCGCTCTACTCGCGAACGATGCGAAACTTTCCAAGCGACTTATGTCCGCCGCCACAGAAAGCGGAGAGCCGCTATGGGAACTTCCGTTGTATGAGCAGTACAACGAACAGATCAAGTCCAAAATTGCGGATATAAAAAATACGGGAGAGGGAAGTGCGGGGACTATCACAGCGGCATTATTCTTGAAACATTTTGTAGACGAAACGCCGTGGGCGCATCTCGATATCGCAGGACCGTCTTATGTTGAACGTGAAACGCGACCGGATCAGCCGTATGGGGGGAGTGGGTATGGGGTGAGATTGTTAGCGAGGTTTTTGCAGGGGTTTTGATTGAATCCGTAGATAATCCAACCAGCTGTCATTCCCGTGAAGACGGGAATCCATGTCAAAAGGAATATTTTTCACTGTCTGGATTCCCGCCTGCGCGGGGATGACACTGGGGTTTTATTGGGATATTATTTGGTTGTTGCTTACCACTGTGCATAACTTATTTATTGGCGTGGTATAATCAGTATAACATTCAACAATATTTTTTTATGACGATTAAACTTTATACGACAAAGACCTGTCCATATTGCAAGCTGGCGAAAGATTTTCTCAATGAGAAAGGCACCAGCTTTACCGAGATAGATGTTGCCGAAGATCCGGCTGCAGCCAACGAGATGGTAAAACTTTCGGGTCAGATGGGCGTACCGGTAATCGATGTCGACGGAAAGGTAATTGTCGGCTGGAACAAGGCCGCGCTTGAAGAGGCGTTGGGAAAGAAGGAGAAGGCAAAAGCGTAAAATAGTTAGCAAACTATTCCGTCATTGCGAGGAGTAGCAACAACGTCACTCACGATCTCGTATACTGTCATTGCGAGGAGGCTTGTGCGACGCGGCAATCTAATAGGAGTAATATTTTTCTTCTATGAGATTGCCACGTCGCCTGCTAGCTCCTCGCAATGACGGATTTGACAAGATTGCCACGCTTTTTAGTATATGGCTACGCAATGACGGAATATAATGATGTAAATTATTTTTGTATCTTCTCGTACAGCTCATTCGCTTTATTCCAGTTGAAATTTTTCCAGAAATATTCAATGTAAGTTTTTCTATCCGAGCCGTGATCGATGAAATAAGCGTGCTCGTAAACGTCGAGGACGATAATCGGAATACAACCCCACACGCCGCCTTGGTTGTGCGCGTCGCCGGTGTAGACTTTCAGAGCGACGTCATGCGTGTCCCATGCAAGAACAACCCAGCCGCGCGCAGCCAAACCGCAAGCTGAAAAATATGCGATGAAATTTTCGATAGATCCGAATTCTTTATCTATATCATCTTTTAGCGGTCCTGTAGGCACTCCGTCTCCTCCAAGAACCGCGAAATACAGTTCGTGAAGATATACTCCGTTTGCCGCGAAAGTTTCCCCGTCTTTCAACGCGCGAAGTTCGGAGAATGTTTGATTTGCACTTGAGACATCGCCGCCGCTAGATAATGGCTTTAATTTCTCCTCAATTTCATTCTTCTTCGCCACATAACCGGCATAGAGCTTATCATGGTGAATCGCTGTGGTGTTTTCACTTATCCCTTCGAGTTCGCCGGAAAACGGAAGCGGTTTAGTTTCTGATTTCATATTGGTTGAGATTAGGTTTCAGGTTTCAGGTATCAGGTTTTAGGTGAGAGCTTTCAGGATGTCCGCATTTTTTGGCATGCCGCGTTTTAAGAAAACGACAATTCCTTCTTTGTCGATTGCTATGACGCTTCGTCGGATAGTTTTGATGTTAAAGTATTTTCGGATGGCGCCGTATTTTTCGCTGATTTTTTTGCCCACGTCCACCAAAAGCGGAAATGGAAAAGAGTGTTTTTTTACGAAACGCGAATGACTTTCTTCATCGCCGTGATTAATACCGAAAACCACCGTATCTTTTTTCGAAAATTTCGTAACGTCGTCGCGCACCGCGCAAAGCTGCATTGTGCAACCCGGAGTCATGTCACCCGGATAGAAAAACAGAACCACATTCTTTTTCCCCTTATAATCAGCAAGACTGACGAGACCGCCCTTTTGATCGCGGAGTGAAAACAGGGGAGCGTTATCGCCGATTTTTAGTTCTTTTATTTCCTTCATATCGTATAAGTGTACGAGTTAGGCGTAATAAGAGCAACAGGAGAGTGATTAAACAAGGAGATCAAATAGGGTTGACAAAATCTCGTTTTTGTGCTATATTAATTTGTCGAAATCGCTGCACAAGCGACGGCAGTGTCGGGCTTTTCCGGCACTAACAAGGTTTCTGGAGGGAATCATGAGTTTCGGTCAGGCGTTCTGGGACTTGTTCAAGTCACTGTGGGCGGCCCTCGCGGTGATCGTGCTCGCGGGCTATGTCACGATCGTGGTGATCAGCGTTTTGTTGACAGGCGCGATCAGCGTGTTCGTCATCTCGTCTCTCGGCGGGCACGCTAGCTACGGCATGTGCGTGCTGGCGAGTCTGGCCTCCCACGTCATCATCATCGCCACCTACCTCTTCTGGGACCGGTTCGGTTCCGAGGAGTAGTCTCGTTCCTTCACCTTCGTTCGCCGCAAGCAACTCTGCTTCCGGCGTCCGATCCGAATTCATGACAATCGTCGTGGAGTCAGATCGGATCTCATCAAGAAAGATCCACCCTGCGGCAGGGCAAGCCGGTTCCATCACAACTTGAAGGAGGCCACATGGCCGCTCTGTTCGCAAAGGTTCTGTTCTGGGCAACGTTCGCGGTCGTCGTAGCCTGCATCGAGATCGAGAGCGAAGGGTCGAAGGGCTGGGCCGACGCAGCGCCGACGTGGTATCGAACCACCGGCTTCTGGGGGAAGGCGTACGGGATGATTATGGGCGGGAAGCCGCTCACCGGCTATCACGCCTTCATGTTCTTCCTGCCAGTGCTGATCTTCCACACGCACTTCTTCATGGGAGTGAAGTGGTCGATCGCGGAAGAGCTGGTGGCGTGGGCGCTCTACTTCGCGTGGTGCCCACTGTGGGATTACTACTGGTTCGTGCTGAACCCCGCCTACAAAGGTAAGTTCAAGCGCGAATACATCTGGTGGCACGCCAAAAGCTACTGGGTGGGAGGACTTTTTCCTGTCGACTACCTGTTCGGGATCGTGATCTCGCTCGGGTTCGCGGGAGGTGCGGCATGGCTCTCTGGCTCATTCGTGCACCTCATCGACCACCAGAAGCTACTCGGTGGCTTCGCTGTGTACACCGTCATGCTGCACATCGTCGCACCGTTCTATCGCCGCTGGTATGCACGCATGCGCAAGAGCGACGACCGGAGCAAGGTGGACATTTTCTACAAATAGACTCGCGCACCCGCGCGGCATTGAGCACTCGCTCTTCGCTGCAGCGGGTGTTCTTTGTATATTTTTCTACGACGCTTTACGAAACTCATCGACCGCAGAGGCGACGGGAGGGGATGAACGAAGTCGTTTTTTTAATAAGCGATCGGTATCATAGTCGCGAATAGCGCCAAGAATCGTATCGTATCGCTGTGTGGTTCCAGCTCCGCTGCGGACAAGTTCATATCCCTTGGTGAGTCGTTGCAACAATGTGCTTTTTTGATGAGCCAGATTTTGAAGCTCGATTACCACTTCTCGATCTCCGTAGCGATCCAGTAGACCCTGAACTACGGTCTCAACGTCCAGCCCCTCTGCGGTTGCGAGAGCGCTCCCTATTGAGAGGCAGATATCCTTGAGATCGCGTGCCATCGCCTCTTTTAGAGGCATGTCTTCATCGAAGCGGACTTCGGGATCACAGATCACGGGCTGACGATCTTTGGTAAAAATAATATTCGGTAAAATCGCTTCTCCCCACACAGTTCCTTTCCCATGAAGTCGCCTCATTTCATCCATGATTCGATGCGCAAGCTCTAGCTTGTCTTCGGGCGTGAGATGTTCCGCCCACGCGCATTCGCCAAATTTTTTGATCTCTTTGTCATGAACGAACGCATCGAGCGTATTCACGTTTGGGATGAAAGGCATCACCACCGTATTCGGATCGTTATTTTCAATGACTGGGATATTGCTTTTTTCCTCAAACCACGTTTTCCACTCATCGTGAGTAGCCTTCCTCATTCTTAAGCCGGATGCGCGTTTCATCGCCGTATCAAGCCACCGATGCAGCCATGAACCGGCATGGTTATACACCATGAATGCTTTGCGCCCGTCCGGTAGCTCTTGGATTTGCGTCTGTGTACTGAAATTGTTCGTGCGCGAGCCATATTCCGTAGCGATCCGCTTTCC
>JBBTQP010000076.1:13888-22455 GCA_038065635.1 Patescibacteria group bacterium
TTCGATATTGCGAGCAGTAGATCGTTCTTGTCCTTCTTGTGAAGAATCTTGCTCCGGCATCGCCAACATTTGTTTCATGCGCAAAGTATATAAGTATAAGAAGTTAGACGCAATCGGTTTTTTATGGATCGAGTTTTATAGTGCGTTCCAATGTGCTATCCTAATAACATGAAAAGATTTATCGAGGTTTTTGGATGGTACGGGACAGTTGCCATTATACTTGCGTACGCGATGGTTAGCTTTTCGTTCATTTCCGCGACGAGCGTTTGGTATCAGATATTGAACGCAACAGGAGCACTCGGAATCGTCATGGTTTCATTTTATAAAAAAACATATCAACCAGGAGTGTTAAATATTATTTGGACGATTATCGCCGTAATTGCAATTTTGAAAATTATATTTTGATAGCAGTTATTCGGATTCTTAACACAAGGTAGGAAGAAATAGCATCGGTCGATCACTGGTCATAATCTTGTTTGTCACGTCCCATCTTTTGTTCTACCCTTGTAACAACCTATGACAGACGGTATCTCGGTACCTCAAGAAGTGGACGTGGAAATTCGGCAGGGGCGGCCTTGGAGCGCAGCTTGCTGTAGCGCATGTTTGTTGCTAATTTTGGTGTGTTCGCTACTGGCATGGGGTTTGGCTAGGTTATTTGCGGGCTCACCGACGATATAAATCGACAATGTCATTGCGAGGAGTAGCAACGACGAAGCAATCTTTCAAAGGAAAGATTTGCTTCAAAAGATTGCCGCGTCGCAAAAGCCTCCTCGCAATGACAGAAAATTAGAAAACTATATTATTAATATCCCATATATGAACAAACGATCTCATCTATTCAAGTCACTTTTTCTATTCGCCGCCATTCTCGTGGCGGGCGCAGGCTGTAAGCAGTCCAAGCAGGAGCAGCCCAACCTAATCGTACCTCCAACATCGAACGTCTCAATGTTTGAAGGTTTGACTTCGGAACAGGCGACGGCTCGAATCAATTTTGTTCCTGGCAGCGTAATAGAACTTCGGCAAACAGCGTTCGGGTTTGGAGCGAAGTTGGCGGATTTTCTCGCGGGAGATTCGAAAGAGGGCTTGCGCACCATCGTGATCGACAGGTTTGCGCCACGTGAAATCGCGAACGTAAGTTGGCAGCTTAAGACAAAAGAGGAAACAGAAGAATCCGTAAAAGCGCGAAAAGAGGCGATAGCAAAAAAAGCACTTCCTCCGGAAGTCGCATATGATAGCAAGACATACGCAGGAACGCTGGTAGGATTTAACATGAAGGACGGCCACTCTCTTTATCTTCCTGCTTTTTGGCCTGAAAAAGACAATGCAGGAACGTTCGGTTCGAGCGGGTTGTGGCTTTCGGCAGATGTTTATGACAGTCTTTCACGTAATCGCGTAGGAACTTTGGATTTCGGACTTTTCGATCCGGCTCTGCCGATGAAGTTTCAGTCTGATCCTTCGTTGAAAGGAATGTTCGCGGAACTTGAAAAGTACGTAAAAACAATTCAGGATCGCGTTGATGTTAACGTATTAAACGGCGAGACGGAGTTGGTGGATTGGTCGCTTCGAGTAAACGGCGAGGATATCAAAGTGCAAGTAATCAAGGCGCGAAACTGGTTTGGGGAAATCGTAGTGTTGAATAATATGCAAAATCCTTTGGTATTGAAATTGACGGTCAATCCAATTGCCGCCGGAGTGACGGATGCATTGAAAGGGACGGGGACGCTTACCGGATTGTTGGGATACGAAGTGACGGGACTTATCGACGTTCAGAGATAAATTTCGGGAAAAGGAAAACCTCGCGAGTGGTCGCGAGGCGGAGTGAGTTGCGGACGGAGTCCGCGGAGGTCTAGTCGAGCAGGTCCTGCCGCTTCATCACATCGCGGAGCGTGATCGGGGGCGGTTCGGAGACGGGTGGGACGCCGTCGTACTCGTCGTCATGTTCGTGCTTGTGATCGAACGGGTCGAGCAGTCCCTGAGACGACTGGCCACGTTCGTACTCGTTGTACACGTCCGCGAAGATTCTCTGCTGCACGTTCATTCTTCGGATCCCCTCGAGTTGCGGTTTTTTACGGCAAGCGAAAGAAAGGCGTGAAGAATATACGCGACATAAGTGGACTTGTCAACGGAATCTTTCCTGCCACTTTGGGTCAACCTTGACGGTTAGTTCGAGGAATACGTTGGCTTGAAGCGCGGTTTCGAGTTCTTTGCGCGCTTTTATTCCGATTTCTTTGATTTTTGAACCCTTTGCTCCGACGATCATTCGTTTGTAGCGCTCGTCAGTGGTTATGACTTTTGCCTGAATGAATCTCGCGCCGCCTTCGCGTTCCTCTATTTCTTCAACAACGACTTTTGTCGAGTATGGCAACTCTTGTTCAAGCGCAAGAAAAACTTTTTCACGAATAATTTCCTCGATCCATTCTTTGTGCGGAACATCCGTAATCTGCATATCCGGATAATGCGCTTCGCCTTCCGGAATTATTCCGAATAGAAGATCGACGAGTCGGTTGAGGTCTTTTGATTTCAACGCGGAAATTTCCAGTGTCGCGATTTGTCCAACGTCAACGTCGGAAAAAGTTTTGGAAAACGGTCGATCTTTCGGATGTAGATCGCTTTTATTTATCACGGCAATTATCGGAACACGCGTGGCTCGTAGAAGCGTTTGGATCATTTCTTCTTCCAAACCCGGTTCGCGCGACGGGTCCATGACGTACAAGATCGCGTCAACTCCCTCGAGAGTTTCTTTTACGAATTGATTTAATCGTTTTGAAATGAAATCTTTTCTACCGAGAAAAACTCCCGGAGTATCCACGAAAACGATTTGTCCGCGAGGATCGTGTAAAATTCCGCGCACCGGATGGCGCGTGGTTTGCGGCTTTGGAGTCACGATCGCAACTTTTGATCCCACGAGCGCGTTCAAGAGCGTGGATTTCCCCACGTTTGATCGGCCGGCGAGCATTACGAATGCGGATTTCATAAACTTAGTATATCAGTCCTTCAACTTAAGCATAGATACGACTTCAACGTGAGGCGTCTGCGGGAAAAGATCGAGCGCTTGCGTTGACTCGAGGTTGTAGAAGGGGAGGAAGTCGCGAAGTTCTTGGACGAATTTGCGGAAGTTGCAGGATACGTAGACGATGCGCTTCGGTTTCATCTCCAAGAGCGTTTTGATTACGCGTGGATGCAGACCGGAACGAGGCGGATCTATTATCACCGCGTCCGTTTTTTCATCCTTCCACGACAGATCTTCCGCAGGTCCTGATTCAAAAGTGCAACGATCCGCTACGCCGTTTACGGCCGCGTTGTGTTTCGCGAGTTCGATCGCTTCTGCGTCCAGTTCATATCCCATTACGCGGACGTTTGGGTTTTGTTTGGCGAGAGCGACGCCGAAGAAGCCGAGGCCGCAGTAGAGATCTAGAATTGAATGTGGAATGTTGAATGTGGAATGTTGAATGTCGGAAAGATAATGCAAAACCGCATCCTGCAATTTTGCGGCCATGCCGGTGTTTGTTTGAAAGAAAGAATTTGGCGCGATTCGATATATGGTTCCGTTTACTTCTTCCTCCAACCATGGATTTCCATGAAGCGGTAGAGTTGTTTTAACGAAAGAAATGTCGGTAATTAGTGGTTGTTCGCCGAGGAGTAGGGAAGTGCAAAGTGGTGAAAGAACTTCGCGGATTATGTCGCGGCTTTCTTCGTCAATTTTTTTCAGATCAGAAACCACCAGCATCACAAGTCTCTCGGAAGTATTTTTGCCGAGACGGATAACGACGTAGCGAAGCAATCCGCTTTGTGAGCGCGCGTCCCATGGTTCTAGTTTTAATTCGCGCATGAGATCTCGAACGATCGCGAGGATTTGCGCCGTCTCTTTATCAAGCAACATGCAAGTCGAAAGATCAAGATAGCGGTTCCACGATCCGTATTCTTTCAAACCGACTTTTCCATCCCAACCCACGCAGTAGTCCATTCGGTTTCGGTAATATAGAACTTTGTCGCACGGCGTGACGTTTTGGATCCGTGTTTCTATTCCGGCAGATTCAAACGCAGCATTGACCGCATCGCGTTTCAAAATAAGTTGCGCGTCATAAGAAATATGTTGCCATAAACAACCTCCGCAAACTCCAGCGTGAGGGCAGGGGGTGGAAACGCGATCCGGTCCCGGATGTAGGACCTCTTCAAGTCGCAGAACTTTCTTGCCTTTGTCGCGTTTTACGAAAGTCGCTGAAACTTCGTCGCCAATCGTCGCAAAAGGAACTACAAAACCGTCCCAGGACCCGCGTCCCTTTTCATCCAGTCGTTCTACAGTCCCATTTGTTCGATCTCCGTATTTCATTTGTCGAGGGTAGCAAAAAGCCGCATATTTTGCTATGCTTTCAGTTAATGGCTGCAAAACGGCTTCCTATATTGGATGTTATCGCCCATGACATTCGTTCGCGCGAAAATGTCGGGGCGCTTCTTCGTACATGCGAATTTTTGGGAGCGCACAAAGTGTGGTTTACGGGATATACGCCGGCGTTGCCGGATGCGCGAATTGAGAAGGTTTCGCTTGGCGCGGAGAAGGACGTTTTGTGGGAAAAGCAACCGGATGTAATGTCAGTGCTTTCATCTCTCAAGAAAAAGCGTTTTCGTCTCGTCGGATTGGAACTTGCCGATGAAGCGTTGGAGCTGGCATCATACAAACCGCCGGAACGCATCGCGTTGCTTTTAGGAAACGAAGTCACAGGAATCACGCCTACTCTTCTTGCGTGTTGCGATGACAGAATAGAGATCGCGCGGCATGGAAAAAAAGAATCTTTGAACGTTTCAATTGCGGCGGGAATAGCCATACATTGGATGTTATGCCAAAAGTCTCAATAATCATTCCAACGAAAAACGAGGAACAGCATCTCCCGAAACTTCTTGAAACTATCAAGTCGCAGACTTTGAAGGATTTTGAAGTTATTGTCGCTGACGCAAAGTCCACGGATAAGACGCGAGATATCGCACTGGCATATGGCGCGAAGGTGATCGAGGGCGGTCTTCCTGGTCCTGGGAGGAACGCGGGAGCTGTTAGCGCGACCGGAGACGTTCTTGTTTTTTTGGATGCGGACGTTCTCTTGCCGTCAACAAAATATCTCCAGGAATGTTTAACCGAAATGGATCGTAAGGGATTTGATGTCGCGACGTGTAACGTAAAACCGCTAAGTAGAAAGCCGATAGATCGCGCTTTGCACGAGGTTTATAACGCTTATGCCATGGCTACGGAAAAAATTCGTCCGCACGCGCCGGGATTTTGTATTCTTGTGCGTCGTCACGCGCATGAGAGTATAAAAGGATTTGATGAGGACGTGGTGTTCGGGGAAGATCACGATTACGTTCAACGCGCATCTAAGGAAGGAAAGAGTTTTGGTATACTGCGTGCGCATCCGATCCGGGTTTCCGTGCGTAGATTGGAGAAGGACGGCCGCCTCGGAACTGCATTGAAATACATGTTTGGGGAGTTGAGGATGCTGACGAAGGGGTCGTTTAAGGAGATGCCGTTTGATTACATAATGGGAGGGGATGAAAATGAAAATAATAAATAGAATTTTGCACATGATTCAAGTCCCTCCTCTTAGGGTAAGAGGATGTTAGGAGGAGTTACGAACAGTGAATAATCAAATCCAATTGGAATGAGATTTGTTCACGGTTCATAACTCCCTCTAACTCCCTCTTATCTTTTAGAGAGGGAGGAAAAGACGGAGCATCGTAAGATAAAATTTCGGTGTATGAAGTTATTTTTTTCTAAGCTTTGGCATAGCGAGACGAATGGGCTAACGGCCGCGGCTCTTATAGTTGGGATGGCTTCGCTTGCTTCGCGTGTGATCGGCGTGGTACGCGATAGGATTTTGGCTTCGCAATTCGGCGCAGGGGATGTACTCGACGTTTATTATGCGGCATTCCGTCTTCCGGATCTTTTGTATACTTTGATAATTCTTGGCGCTCTGTCCGCCGGGTTCATTCCGGTTTTTTCGGAATACATAGAAAAGCGCGGAAAGGATGAGGCGTGGCGTCTCGCAGAGCGCGTGTTGTCCGTGGTTGGCGCAACAATGATGGTGGTATGCGCGGCTTTGGTTTTGTTTTCGCGGGTCTTGGTTCCTTTTGCGGTTCCGGGTTTTTCAGGCGAGAAGTTGGAGGCCACGATTCAACTGACTCGCATCATGGCGCTGTCCCCGTTTTTTCTCGGACTGTCAGCGGTCATGGGCGGCGTTCTTCAGGCGACAAGGCATTTTTTTGCGTTCGCTATGGCACCTGTTTTTTACAACGTCGGAATCATTTTTGGAGCTCTCGTATTGTCACCTGTCATGGGCGTTCAGGGTTTGGCGTGGGGAGTGGTGCTCGGATCGTTTTTGCATCTTGTTACGCAATCGACAGTCGCTCTTCGTTTAGGATTGCGCCGCATTCCGGCTCCGTCTTTCAAGACAGAGGGAGTGAAACGCATTTTGTGGCTCATGGCGCCGCGAACCGCCGGACTCGCGGTTTCGCAGGTTAACACCGTCGTGCTTCTTGGTTTAGCATCGACCTTGCCGCAGGGCTCAATCGCGGTTTTTAATCTCGCGAACAACCTCCAATCGTTTCCGGTCGGAATTTTCGGAATTGCTTTCGCAGTCGCGGCTTTTCCGAGTCTAGCGATAGCCGCAGGATCGAAGGACGACGGAGAGTTTAAACGGATCATCTCGTCAGCTTCGAGAAAAATTTCGTTCCTCATACTTCCGTCCATCGCGATATTTTTTCTTTTGCGTGCGCAGATCGTCCGGCTAGTTCTTGGATCGGGAGTTTTTTCGTGGAACGATACTATCCGCACGGCAGACGTTCTCGGCATTTTTACTTTTTCTCTGGCGTTCCAGGCGCTAACTCCTTTATTCGCGCGAGCTTTTTACGCGTTACAGGACACGTGGACGCCGCTCATCATCGGAGTTCTTACGGAAGCTTTTAATCTTTTATTGGCGCTGACATTGCGTGAATCGTTCGGCATTCTCGGTCTTGCCATGGCGTTCAGCGCGGCGTCGTTTTTAAATTTGCTTCTTCTTTGGTGGTTTCTATATTACAAAAAAGGCCCGGTGTCCGACGGGAAAATTCTGTCTTCATTTATGAAAACCGCAGCGGCGAGCGTAGCTTTGTTCGGATTCGGATGGCCGGTTCGTCAAGCTCTTGGCACGATTTTCCAGCTTAGAACTTTTTGGGAGGTCGCGTTGCAGATGGGCGGGACGATCACCGTGGGCCTGCTGGCATTTTTCACGATCGCGTATCTTATCCGATCTGAAGAACTCCGAGATTTGACGGAATCAATTCGCAAGCGATTATTTAAGAACGTCCGCAAGATAGAAGGCGCGGACGAAGCGCAGGGAGTTTGAGTCCATTGCCAGGATGGATTTTTTCAGGCAGCATGTTCATCACATGGAACAGTCCAACATCCGGAATTTCTGCATAATCGCTCACATCGATCATGGCAAGTCCACGCTGGCGGATCGGCTTTTGGAAATTACGGGGACAGTGGAGAAGAGAAAAATGAAAGAGCAGTTGCTTGATACCATGGATCTTGAGCGCGAGCGGGGGATTACGATCAAGTTGCAGCCGGCCAGGATGAGGTACGTTTGCGACGGCACGGAATATCAGTTGAACCTCATTGATACTCCGGGGCACGTGGATTTCGGATATGAAGTTTCGCGGTCTCTCGCAGCCGTCGAGGGGGCGTTACTTCTCGTGGATGCGACGCAGGGGGTGCAGGCGCAAACTATCGCTAACCTTTATCTTGCGATCGAGCAGAATCTCTCAATTATTCCGGTATTGAATAAAATAGATTTACCTAATGCGGAGGTAGAAAGACGCGCGGAAGAGTTGACGCGTCTCATCGGATGCAGGCGCGAAGAAATTATTTTGGCTTCCGGAAAAACCGGAGAAGGCGTTGACGATATTTTGCGGCGAATCGTGACGGACGTTCCTTCGCCACGAGGACAATTCGACAAACCGTTTCGCGCGTTGATTTTCGATTCCAAATACGACGGATACAAAGGAGTCGTGGCGTACGTTCGAGCGGTGGACGGAACGGTTTTGAAAGACGAAAAGATAAAATTTTTAGCCACAGCCGCGGACGGAGAAGTTTTGGATACTGGATATCTCAATCCCGGATATGTCGCCGCCGATCGTTTAAGCGCTGGAGAAATCGGATACATCGTTACGGGATTGAAAGACATTTCAACAGTGCGCGTCGGTGACACGGTAGCGAATCGTGAATGCGCGCCGGATACCGTCTCGCTTCCTGGGTACAAAGAAGTGAAGCCAATGGTTTACGCCGGGATTTTTCCTCGAGAAGGAAACGAGTATGAACGGTTGCGCGATGCGGTGATGAAGCTTCGTCTCTCCGACGCCGCTCTCACTGCGGAACCGGAACATTCGGTTGCGTTAGGTTTCGGATTTCGTTGCGGTTTGCTCGGGATGCTTCACCTTGAGATTGTGCAAGAGCGATTGCGTCGAGAACATAACATGGAGGTCGTGGTTACCACGCCGTCTGTCGCGTACGAAGTGACGCGGACGAACGGGGAGGAAGAAGT
>JBBTQP010000077.1:0-5181 GCA_038065635.1 Patescibacteria group bacterium
TTAACACATCAAAAATCGCCCCGAAAGCATTCGGGGCGATTTTGGTTTTAAATCTTCAATTTGCTCATTAGTTCGTCGTAGGCCTTGGCGTCTTCGCGCTTTAGATATTTCATGAGGCGACGACGCTCTCCAACTTTTTTGATCAAACCGCGTCGCGAGGAAAAGTCTTTCTTGTGACCGCGAAGGTGTTCGGTGAGATCACGTACCTCTTCAGTTAGAATAGCGATCTGCACTTGTGGCGACCCCGTATCCGTCGGATGGGTCTTATATTTCTCAATTACGCGCTTTTTCTTATTTGCGTCCAACATGTTTTTGTCGGAACCGAGCGCCCACGAGCGATCCTTGCGGATCTCCGCCATAGGCGGATGCGCCTTTGGCGCAAACTCTTGGGCGTGCGACCCCGGATTCGCGTCTCATCCAGCCGAAGCCGAACGGACGTAGGTGATTTATGTGACCAAAACATACCAAAAGCATTGACACACGTCAAGAAGTCTGGCAGCTGTATATATATGGAGGAAAATTTTCAAACTTTTGTTCCCGAAGAACGGATTGAATCAAAAATATACCTCATTCGAGGAAAGAAGGTAATTCTGGATCGTGATTTGGCTGCATTGTATTGTGTTACGACAGGAGCGTTGAATCAAGCGGTAAAACGGAATGTCGAGAGGTTCCCGGACGACTTTATGTTCAAATTATCGCTCAATGAAGCCTCAAACTTGATATCACAAATTGTGACATCAAGTTTTAAGTCGCATAAAACACGTTCAAGATCACAGATTGTTATCTTGAACAGAGGCGAAAACATCAAGTACGTTCCTTATGCTTTTACTGAGCTTGGGGTCGCGATGCTTTCCAGCATCCTTCGTAGCCCACAGGCGATCGCCGTTAACATCCAAATCATGCGAACTTTCGCCAAACTCCGTGAGATTCTCGCCAATCACGAGAGTCTTCGCCTAAAGCTCGAGGAGATGGAAAAACGCTATGACGAACAATTCCGCAGCGTTTTCGACGCACTCCGCCGTCTAATCGCCGAAGACGAAGAGCAGAAACCGGAAATTGGGTTTCATGGATAGATTCCAAGATTACAATTTGTGACCTTGAAATCTATTTTCCGACGCATCTGATATAATCTACGTCATGGCAACGAAGAAACTTTCATCTCATCTCCGCCCTTTTTTGGAATATCTGGAAATAGAGAAAGGACGCTCTCCGCTCACTGTTCGAAATTACGATTTTTATTTGCGGAGGTTTATAGATTGGGCGAAAGATCCGGCGATTGATGAAGTGGATTCGGAAGCCGTCCGGCAATTTCGGTTGCATCTTAATCGTCTTGAAGATCCGTATCGCGGGACGCTGAAAAAAAGTACGCAGAATTATCATCTCATCGCATTACGTTCTTTTTTGAAATATTTGTCGCGACATGACGTCGACGCGTTGGCGCCGGAAAAAATCGAACTCGCCAAACAGGGGAGTCGCGATCCGTCTTTTTTGGATTCCACGGATTTGGAGCGACTTCTTGAAGCGCCGACAAAAAGCGACCCACCAACCGGCGGGCGCGGCGCTCCGGAACTTCTTAAAACACGCGACCGTGCAATCTTGGAATTACTTTTTTCGACAGGGATGCGCGTCTCCGAACTCGCGAACTTGAAAAAGGATCAGATTAACACGGAGCGGGGAGATTTTACGGTACGAGGAAAAGGGGACAAGACAAGGATCGTTTTCGTATCTCATCAGGCGCGGCATTGGGTAAAAAAATATCTAGATATGCGCAACGACGAATCACCGTTCCTGTTCGTTCGTCACGATCGCGCGGCAGGTGGCGGCAAACGGGAAAATGCGCCGGCTCCAATCACGCCGCGTTCAATCGAGCGTCTCGTAAAACATTACGCAGCAGCCGCCGGAATTCCGAAACACGTTTCTCCTCACACGCTCCGCCATTCCTTCGCCACGGATCTATTAATGAACGGCGCGGATCTTCGCAGTGTACAAGAACTTCTCGGCCACTCGTCCATCACCACCACGCAAATCTACACCCACGTCACCAACCAACAACTAAAAGACGTCCATCAAGCGTTTCACGCGAAGAGGAGAGATGGGGAATAAAATCCTACAACGACGTCGACTATCTATTGTGATCGACTTTATTTCCATTGATGATTCCAACGGCTCTTGAGAGACGCATGTATTTCGCTCTCAATTCTTCATGTTTTTTAGACGTGATGTCCGTTTCTTTTTCTAATTTATTCATCAGTGCAACGATAGGAATTAACGCATTTTTTGCCGGTTCTCGGATAGGATGTTTTGGCGCTTCATTGGGCGTGAGATCGATAATCAACAGCAGTTCTGATAAAGGATATGTCGATTCAAACGACGCAATCATCGCTTCGAATTCCGCAATTTCCGGACCGCATTCCCGTTTGTTTTCCGGTGCTGTTGCTGTTTCCGGATGGTCCTTCATCCACTGTTCATATTGGTCATCTCCTTCTTGCGATTCCTGTTTTTCAGCGTTTGGCCCCTTGTATATTTCGTTCATAATATCGTTGATTTATTATCAAGAATTATCCTTCTTATGACTTACAGTCCCGCCATATCTGGTGCCCCCGGAGAGAATCGAACTCCCATAACCGGCTTAGAAGTCCGGCGTTCTATCCATTGAACTACAGGGGCACAAGGTATGGCAGGCGAGGAACCCTAGCGTGCAAAGCATCCAAAAGGTATCGCAGAATTGCGATTTCCGCAACAAAAAAACCGACCTCGAGACAGATGGTCTCGTGATCGGTACGTGTTCTAGCCGACGTCTCGTTGCGTCGTGTGGGATGCGGGAGGTTCTTCCGCCTCCGTATCTTCTTGGTCGATCCCGTCGTAGGGGGCGTTCCGGATGTTGTGGATCGCTTCGTTCAGCGCGACTCCGTCTTTGTAGCTCATGCCCAGAGCCGCGTATGCTCTCGTTCGTTCGGCGAGCGAGGTGTTGCTTGCGTTGAGAGCGAACCACTCGTTCAGATCTATCCACGCTTCAGGCGTCATGTACGCCTTGTTAACCTTGTAGATTTCAGCCGCTTGGGTCACGCGCGTCGCGAACGACTTTGCGTCGCGCGGTAAGGTCGCGTCTCTGGATCGGAGCAGTTCTCCGTAGAAGCGCCGCGCCAGTCGGTGCGAAGGATCGTCCGGATCCCGAGTGTATAGGTAGTCCATACCAGTGCCGCGCGGAACCGCGGCAAGCGTCCCTTCTTCCACAAGGATGTCCAGGACCATCTGCCCGATTTCACGACAGTCGACTCCGTTCAAGATGAATCGTAGCAGGAGGTCGTTGTAGTCGAGCTGCTTGTCGTCGCCTTCCGGAATCGTTGCCAGAGCGAGAAGGACGGCGAGCACGGTTTTCGACATGGCGCCGTTCTTGAATTGGTAGCAAAGCCGTCGCAACTCTTTTTGCACTTCCTCGTCCGCGATAGAGATGATCTTTCCGATCTCCTCGAGTGTCTCCGAATCCTGCCTGGCCATGCGCTCCACCGCGCGTTCGGTTTTCGGAGGAACGGTGATGAAGACCGTGCGCACGGATTCCTGGCGGGGCTCCTCATTTTTTGGAGCCAAGTGTCTGTTCAAGGCGGTTCCCAGGAACTCCACCTTGTCCGCATGCCGCGAGGATTGTCCGCCGTTGCGCTTGGGGTTGAGAACCTCGCTGCGCACCCCGGCATTGCGAAGGTAGGAGAAGACGGATGGCGGGATCTCGTTCGAAGTGACGAAAAGCACCACGTCAGGGTTCAGTCGCTCCACGTCTTCGGCGATGATCGCGTGGATAGGGAGCAGGAACGTCGGTGAATTTACCAGCGTCACATCCGCGGTGACTGCGATGGCGTTCGGCAGCTTCGGGATCATTCGAAAGCCGTCCCACGCTGTGGCGGTTTGCTCGTTGTAGAGCGTGGAAGGGATGATCAGGTAACGGCCAATGACCTTGCCGCGCTGTTGCGCCAAGTTGAAAAGCCAGACAGGTTCCACGAGGTAATTGCCGTGTTGTCTTCTACCGCCGGAGATGTCCTCGAGACTCACGTACATGAGTACTCGTTCACGATCTCGTGTAACGAATACCGAACGGCCGTCAGGAAGAAGGTAGTGCTGGGGCTCGTCAACCGCCTGCGCTCCTTCTTCTGATGACGAAATGAATCGTGCGAAGAACGACATGAGCGCTCCTTTTACCGACCGCATGAATTGTGCAAAGTGCTTCGCGATGGCGTCGGTGTCCCATCGAGGGTTATAACTATAGCAAATATCGTGGGATGTCAATAGCGCTATGCAGGAAAAATGATGATTGACGAGCGGCTTTTTCCAACGTATCGTTAAGTTATAATCGTATAATAATTAACAAACGTGGAGGACGGGACAAGCCCGCCCCTACCAATCATATATATGGACTATCTCGCGTATTTGCCGTGGGTCGTGCTGTTTCTGATTATTACCGTGCGCCAGGTCAACCAATACCAGCGCGGCGTGAAGCTGACGTTCGGACGTTTCAGCGGGATCGCGAATCCAGGTTGGCGATTTGTTATTCCGTTGTTTCAAACAATGAAGAAAGTCGATATCCGCGTGAAGGCCGTTGACGTTCCGGATCAGGAAGCGATTACGCGCGACAACGTTTCGTGCAAAATCAATGCCGTCATTTATTACAAAGTGGTTGATGCGGCAAAAGCGACATTGGAGGTTGAGAATTTTTGGAGCGCTATTTCGTGGCTGGCGCAAACTACGATGAGAAATGTAGTAGGTGAGTTGACGTTGGACGAACTTTTGTCGCAACGTGATCAGGCGTCAATTCGTATAAAGGAAATCGTAGAAAAACACGCCATGTCTTGGGGTCTCGATATCTTGAACGTAGAATTGAAAGACATCTCATTACCGGAAGACATGAAGCGAACGATCGCGAAGCAAGCCGAAGCGGAACGCGAACGCCGCGCGGTCATCATCAATTCCGAAGGAGAAGTGAGCGCCGCGGAAAATCTTTCAAAAGCGGCCGCTATCTTGTCGCAAAATCCTGCCGCGTTACATTTGCGAACGTTGAACTCCATCAACGACATCTCCAGCGACCAATCCAACACGGTCGTGTTCGCGGTTCCGCTCGAAGTATTGAAAGCGTTCGAGAAGTTCGGAAAGTCGTAATTGTCATTGCGAGGAGTAGCGACGACGCGGCAATCT
>JBBTQP010000077.1:5281-8068 GCA_038065635.1 Patescibacteria group bacterium
TGTCATTGCGAGGAGTAGCGACGACGCGGCAATCTAATTAAAGAAAAGTTACTTTAACAAATTGTATGCCTCTCAAAATCATCGGCATCGCCGGCTCTCTCCGTAAAGATTCCTTCAATAAAAAATTACTCGCAACAGTTGCCGCGCTTTGTCCGAGCGACGCGATCATTGAGACGTTGGATTTTTCCGAAGTACCTGTGTTCAACCAAGACTTGGAAGCGAACATGCCGCCGGTCGTCGTGGAGATCAAGAAGAAAATTAAAGAAGCTGACGCAATCCTATTCGTGACGCCTGAATACAATTACAGCATTCCGGGGCCGCTCAAAAATCTCATAGATTGGGTTTCGCGTCCGTACGGCGACTCGTCATGGCAGGGTAAACCGGTCGCCATAATGGGAGCGTCGCCTGGACGTCTCGGCACGGTTCGCGCTCAAGTCGCGCTTCGTCAATGCTTCGTTTTTCTCGACATGCACCAGGTGAACACACCGGAGGTTCTAATCGGCGCCGCGCACGAAAAGTTCGATGCTGAAGGAAAATTTACGGATGAAGAAGGAAAGAAACTGATAATAAAATTATTAGAGGAGTTGATAGCGCTGACGAAAAAGTTGAAAGTGTGATATAGTTTTGGCATAAAAAAAATTACCGTATTTTATTTTTATGCCTCCAAGATCTAAAACAGCGACTAAAGTCGCAGTTTCGGCGCAAACGAAAGTTCTCATCGCGGTAGTGTCAATCGTCGCCTTTGGACTTGCGGCAGTAGGATACGGATATGGATTCGGATTCGGCTCTATTCGTCCAACGAGCTTGACCACGACGCGTCAGGCTACAAAACCGATCGTAAAACCTATAGAAAAACCGCCTGTTTTAAATTCCGTAGGTGGAGTTCCGCAGATCGCCCCACCTGCATGGCCGACATTTACCAAACTACCTCTGTTCTCAACGACACTGGCAAATATGGACGTGGATCTTTATAAATTCCAACTCTCTTATAAACCGTCCGAAAGTTTCCAGTTGAAACAGCTGGTTTTCGCCTTTGAAGCGAATGCCGGATTTACATTGAGCAGTTTGCATAATCTGCGTCTCAGTAAAGGATCGATGAATATGAATCTGAACGATTACGATATCACATGCCCTTCATGCGGCGGAGATGTGAAATCAGGAACGGTCACGTATGGTGCAAGTCCATACGGATTTTTGGTTGTAACCATGAAAGGAGAGGAATGGGTCAGCGGGAGCGGGAGTGTCTACACGCTCCATGGAACGCTTTCGGGAGTGACCGCGGGAAGTAAATTGAAGATAACTCCGTATCGTGTTTCTACGCCAAAAATCGCTAACGGGTATCTAACCAATAATTCGATAGAACCGTTCATGCTTTCATATCCGAATATTGTTAATATCGACACTACTAATCCTCCGAAGGCCGCCTCTTCACCGGCTGATTTTGCAGGTATCTTTGTTTGGTCCGTGAGCTCGACGGGATATCACAATTCAAATACCGGTTTGAAAGGCGGGAGCTCCGATTGGTACAGCGACATCGAGATGGAGTCATCTCAATTGACGCAGGAGTTGAGTTTGTAAAGCACGCTGATTCTCGTATATCAAAAACCCTCGATCGAGGGTTTTTGATAGTTCGGATCGTGATGATGACATTGACTCTGATCATTAATCTCGCTATTCTCTCGTCACCATGGTGGCCATAGCTCAATTGGTAGAGCACTCGGTTGTGGTCCGAGCGGTCACGGGTTCGAGCCCCGTTGGCCACCCCATAAAAATCTCTCGAGAAATCGAGGGATTTTTGTTTTGGGATGATGTAAATAAAAAGAACCAAGATTGTGGCTTCCTTGAAGGTCGTATCGTCATCGGATTGTATGGAACGGAGGTACTAACACGCGTTGATTTTATTTTGACTTTTCTTCTAGTTCAGAGCACGCTATAGGTATAATTTAATTAGCTTAAACTAATGCAATTTGGCATGGTAATACATAAAAAAAATGGCTTGAAGTCAAGGGCGATATATACGGAGGAGAAAGTGTAGATTTTGATATATACTTTGGTGAAGAAAGAAATGACATAAAGCGGAGCTACTTCATAGATGTATTGCCAAATGGGCTAAGCAGCGACATGTATTTCCATAGACAAAAAGGGATTATTTCTAGCATTTTTATCGGCAGAGATTACCTAGAGAATGTCGATGCGGATCTAGAGGAATTTCTTAAAAATACCCAAATAAAGCGACTTGGTTGGGAATGCTGGAGACAATATTTGTCACTTGATGTAAATAACATACCGATACTATTAGTCCCGCTAAAGGAGATAGTAGAACTCCAAACTCAAGGAGAATTACAGCACTGGAGCGGACCTTCTGAAAAGCCACAAAAAATTAAGGTACCAATTTCATTTGAAGAAACAACTAATGGTCAAGAAAAAGTAAAAGAGTTCATCGAAGTATGGAGATACGTGAACGGTCCAAAGACTGTTAGCTATAGAAACGCGTTAGGGAAGATATCGGTGTCCACCTTTTACGATGTAGTAGAATACTAAGAAAGGCACCGTAGTTCGATGTTCAGTTCGAAATTCTGTTTGAAGGTTGGTGGGGTATTGTTTGTGACTCTTAATATTGAAACAGGGACGTTTCGTCTGAGGGGGCGACCGTTCCCAATCCAAGTTCTCTCTTGCAGCAGTACAAAATTGTTTGACAATCCATCAAAAATAGGGTACAGTATAAATGTAGGTTCCTTACAATAACTACTGTCGCTCGCAGAACAATGAGCCGTCATCATCTTCCCG
>JBBTQP010000078.1:0-6918 GCA_038065635.1 Patescibacteria group bacterium
AGGGAGAAGATGGCACCCTGCAAGGGATGTTGGAAGGCTTGTGGATGCGGCATACCATTCCGGAGCTTGGGCCTGTGCCAATATGTCCAACAAGCATCTGACAAAACTCTTGTATTCAGGTTTGGGCATCCGCACGCCTCCCTGGCGTTTCTGCGGGACAGATTATGGCCAACTCGGTAAAAAGCTGGTGGCTAAACCCCACGATGGTGGCGGAAAGAGAGGACTCAATATCGCTACACCAGCTCATGACGACGAAGGCTTGTTATATGAAAACTTGATACCGGGTACGCTGGAGCTCTCGGTGTGTGTCATAGGGCATTCATCCGTAATAACTTTGACGCCCAACGTCCGCAGACGGGATGTGAAGCGGATTGGTATCTTGGAGGCTTCGGATACACGCCTGCCACGCCGGACGGAGAAATTGTGTATGAATGCCGCCGCGACAATCCATGAGACGCTTGGAGCTTTTGGAGTCACGAAGACCGATTTCGTGATAGATCCGAATGGAGATGCTTGGGCTCTTGAGACGGACGCTCACCCGGGGTTAGGGAGAGCGCGTGCAGCAGCTACACAGGCGGCTCGCGCTGGCTTTACGTATCGTGAGTTCATCCACCTTATCCTGAAGGAATATGTCGGTAAATAAATTGGCTTTATTCGGAGGAACGCCCTTAGTCAAAAATCATACCTCGCTCCGCATAGCTTGGCCGATAGTTACAAAACGAGATCGCCTGGCAGTGATGGAATGTTTCGACCGCGAAGATTTTTCGGGACGCGGATCCCAGGAGGTCTACACTCTCGAGGAAGAAATGGCGGATTATTTTAGTATGCCCTATGCGACAGCACTGAACAGCGGGACAGCCGCTTTGCATGTGGCCCTGGCCTCGCTGGGAATCGGAGAAGGCGATGAGGTCATTGTTCCCAATCTCACGTTCATCGCCACGGCCATGACCGTCGTCCATAATGGTTCAATCCCGATTTTCGCCGACGTTGATCCGTATACGTACAATATTACGGCGGAAACCATCATCCCAAAGGTTACTCGAAAGACAAAGGCAGTCATCGTAGTACACCTCCACGGTTTTCCGGCAGATCTCAGAGAGATAAAAAAGGCGTGCAAAAAATGGAATCTGGCGCTCATTGAGGACGTTGCTCAGGCGCCCGGAGCCTCGCTCGACGGAAAACTTTTGGGTAGTTTTGGGGACGCCTCATCCTTCAGCCTGATGTCGCAAAAAAATTTGGCCACCTGCGGCGAATGCGGAATTTTGTTGAACCGAAAAATGCAAGCCAAAAACAGGGCCGAGATGGTAAGAATATATGGCGAGATACTCAAGTCCAATGCCCCGCGCAAATACAATTCCTATACACTGGGATGGAACTATACGCTTAATCCTTTGCAGGCCGCCATGGCCCGAACCCAACTCAATAACTTCGACCGTCTTACCAAAAAAATACGCTCTGCAGGACAGCTCCTGGATAAGGGACTGTCGGCATTCCCTTGGGTGAGGCCACCTAAAGATATTCGAGGAGCGCGGGGTGTATACCATTTTTATCGAATCGGCTTCGAAATCTCGACTATCGGCTACATGAATACCGGCAGATTCCGAAAAGCCGTACAAGATGCGCTGGATGCCGAAGGACTTAACGTCCGCCATTACCAGAATGTCCCGCTCTCTGGTCAGCCAATCTTCAGCGCAAAGGATTATCTGCCATTTAAGAATTCTTTCGAGATCGCGAATTTCCCTAATACCCTGGAGGTTATCCGCTCGACGTTGCTTCTCGGGGCCATTAGTTCCGCTCCCGGATACCTTCTGTGCCCAGGCACGATCGCCAAGTGCCTGGAAGGCTTCATGAAGATACACGAGAACATGGAACATGTTCTGGAATATGCCGACAAAATCGCTTACCGAGAGCCTTGGGATGACATACCGAAAACATCGGACAGCTTCCGGAGTGGGTACGGTATTTTGATGAAATAAAATGTCAGAATCCCTCTTGACGGAGAGGGTTGATCGCATGGCTAAATTTTTTCTGTTGCAATAAAAGTAAGACCCCCAGGATGCTGGAGGTCAAGAGGGTCGCGAGATTGAAATTATGTTTCCAGAAAAACACTTTTTGAATTTTTTCAAGCCCACGAAGTGGTGGCTCTGATTTTCGGGATCGGTTCCGGACGGATTATGGATAGTGAAGCCCCTCAGGCGCCATACGTTTTTGGCCGCACCGGTCACCAGCACGAGATGCCCTCCGCGCCGTTTAGGTCGCGGCTCGGTCTCGCGGATTTCCCAGTTCACGGAGGCGATGACCAGTTTCCCTCGGGCGATTTCGTCCGCTAACACGTACGGACCCACGAACTGCATGGACCTACCCTCCAGACCGAATTCGTCATGCAGGAATTTGACAAAAGGCACATGGAAGAGTCCTTTAATTTCTCCACCTTCAGTCGGGATGATGTAACATCCGAATCCCAAAGATCTCTTGAACAACTCAATAGGACCGATGTTTGCGACTCCGAAGTAACGCAAGACCATAGAAAGGCAAGTCATGCCGCAGATTTCGTAGGCAAATTCATCGAATTCTTCCTCGGATTCGGCCCCGAAGCTTCTCCATTCCACGAAATTTGCGGAAGGCCTTATCTTGTGGTCCAGCATTTCCCGAATATTATTGCGTGAACCAAATTGGTTGAGGTAGCTGATGCCACGAACCTCGCCGGAAAGCGTTTTCCCTAACATTCTCATCCAAGACTGAAGCCCGTGAAGACTGCCTGACAACCTATTCTTAATTTTCACTTCTATTCTCCTTATTCGATCATTCATATTTGAAAGTACTTGATCGTCCAATCCTTAAGAGATGCTATCGAGGATGATTTTTTTCACGAAATCATTATACGGAATATTGGCCGCCCTAAGGATGCAACTCATGTTGCTGGTAGAACCGTTCATGCCAGGGATGGTGTTGATCTCCAAAAAATAAAGTCGGTCACCGTCCAACCGAAAATCCAGGCGTGACACCGCCTTGCAATGCAGGGCCGTGTAGACGGCTTTCGCAAATTCTTCTGCACGGAGTCTTACACTTTCATCGATCTTGGCTGGCGCCGAATATTTCGTCTCATCGCCAAACTTACCTTCACGGTCGTAGAATCCGGCTGGGGCGATCACCTCCAATATCGGCAAGACCTGCAAATCGCCAGGATTACCGACCACTGCGACAGTGAGATCGCGCCCAGGGATGAATTTTTCTACTAGAACCGGACCGAACTCTTCGAACAAGGGCTTTATCTTTTCCGGTAATTCCATCACGGTCTCGATCTTCTGCACTCCGAGGCTTGATCCTTGGGCGCACGGCTTGATGATGTACGGCCCCTCGAATTCGAGTTTTTCCAGTGAACCAGGGTCCTTCAGCAGGAACCAGTCAGGTGTTGACACGCCTAATCCGCGGGCGACGATTTTGGCGCTGACTTTATCGAAGCCCACTGCGCTAGCCAGAACGCCACATCCGGTATACGGAATAGCCAGCATTTCAAGAGCGCCTTGCAGTTTGCCATCCTCATAATCCGTTCCATGCAAGGATAGAAAGGCGAATTCGATGCCTGAATTTACTATCTGTTCAATTGGATCGTCATCGAGATCGATTTTGATCGCGTCCGCAAACCCCAAATCCAGCAAAGCCCGATGGACATCCGCACCTGAACGCAAAGATGTGCTCCTTTCCATCGATTTTCCGCCCAACAACACGCCGATTTTTTTAGATCGCAAATCGTTAAATGTCATACATTTTTTTACCTGATTTCATCAGGCAAGATATCAATTCCGGGTAGATGATGCCCAGTAGGGCAGCCGCTTTTGGAAATTCGCTGTACGGACCGATGCCGGGGAAGGCATTGATTTCCAAAACGTTCATTTCGCCTTCCGGAGATACGACCATGTCGGTTCGAGAATAACCTATGCAATTTACGGCTTTATGCAATTTCACGGCAATAGCCTGGGCTTTGGAGCTTGTCGCGTCATCGAGCTCAGCGGGTATAACGAATTCCATTTCGCCTTCGCCGTATTTAGCCTGAAAGTTTTGGTAAGGCTGATTTTTTATATTCAGCCCGATCACGGGAAGCGCTAGCGTTTCCCCGTCCTTTTCCAGGACGCCAACGGTAATCTCCCGCCCCTTGAGGAAAGGCTCGGCAATGATTGATGAATAACTCCGCATGGATTCCAATGCGCTTCCAAGCTCCTGGGTATCGCGCGCTAAAAACACATCTATGCTTGACGCTGAATCGATCGGTTTCAAGATCGCGGGTAAACCTATTTTGGATATGATTTGATCGCGAGAACAATTCGATACCATGGGATCTACGATTACGTGGTCCGGAAAGTCTATTCCTGCCGCTCGGCCGAAATATTTTGTCAGAACCTTGTTTCTACAGATGCTGCTAGCTAAACCGTCTGAGCCGGTATGCGGAATACGCATCAGATCCAGCAATCCCGGGGCCGATCCACCGTCGCCAAGCAAGCCATAATGGATATTTACCACTGCGTCGGGCCTGATTTTTTTGGCTATCAAATTTGCGGCCGTTATGATGATGAACTCGTGTCCATCCATGCCTTGGCATTGAGCCAAAATATACGCCGCGGTCTTTCTAGACAATTCGGCTTCTTTCCCTTCGTTGCCAACCAAGACTCCTATGACGGACATAATCATTTGTGAGCCTAGCAACTATAGTTTAGAATTACAAGAACGCTATGCTACTCATAATACTATACGGTCCGCCTGCCAGCGGAAAACAAACCGTCGGTAAGGCGCTTTCTGAGCTTACTGGATTTCCATTACTGCATAATCACCTGATAGCCGATTTGGCGAGCTCGATTTTCGAATATGGAACGGAGGAATATGTCAGTCTGTCCAAGGATTTACGAATTAGGGCGCTGAAAGCTGCGATAGAATCTGATAAACCGGGTATTATCATGACTTTCGCTTACGGTCTAGAAACTAAAGAAGGAAAAGACGATGACAAGATATTGCGTCATCTACAGGCACTAGTGAAACGTTCCAAAGGAAAAGTAATTTTTATTCAACTAATTTCAGAACGCAATACACTTGTGGCTCGCGTAAGCTCCAAATCACGGAAAGTTCATAATAAACTTACAAGCAAAAAAATCCTGAAACATCTACTTGAGAAGTATCGAATAGAAAATCCGATACATTTCGCTTACAGTTTAACCATCAGGACAGACGAGCTATCACCATTACAATCTGCTAAAAAAATTCTTTCGTATATCAAACAGCATTAAACGCAAAATACGCGGCTCTAATAAAGCAACGTATCGTTTATCAATCAATTTCTTTGAACGTGGGAAAACTTATCCCCTTGACGGGCATTCCGTTCCATGGCAGCTGTATATATAGGCCTCTCTCAACATCAAAAACAAAATAGGTGAAACGTGTTGAACCAAAACAAATATTTCTTCGTCGTCCTTTGTGCTGGAATCATTGCCGCTTCCACGCTGGAGGTAGCCACGTCGCCGCAACGCCCACTGCTCTTGGAATCCATCGGGGATTCTCGGATGGCGGAAAACGAAACGGCAGTCATTCCGTCCATCGAAACCTATCGCCCAGATTTTTGTGGGCGAAAAATCAACGGCGCCATATTGGAAGAAATGCGCCAATCCTCTAAATGAGGACTCCTCAACAACCGCTTCGTGTGAAACGGTTGTTTTCAAATGAAAAAGAGCGACCGAATGACCGCTCTATTTACATACGAGATGATAACTACCGTCTTTTCTCCGAAGACATGTTCCGATAGTAGGCAGCCTTCCCCTTCTCGCCGAGTCCGAGGCGTTCCGCGTACATAAAGTTCAACGCGATGTTGTAGGAACCGCAGCGTGAATTCGTTTCTTCTTTGCTTCGCGCAGGAAGGAAGAGCTTATCTAGCTCGACGAACTCATCGAATGAGTCCGAGAAGAACCAGCGCGCCGGAAAACCGGCAGGCGGCTCATATCGTTCAGCTATCAAGCCAAGAATTTCCCCAAAAGCCCCATTGCTCATCCTGTCAAGCAATCTCACTTCCAGATTATGCGCTCGGACCTCACCTTGGACGAAATCGTCCGTCAATCCAGCGCCCTTTGGATTGGGCGGTTCAACTCCCGTAAGGTAATCATTGGCATGAAGCAACTCGTGCGCCAAACGCACTCCAAGCCATTGATCGGTGAAGGTGCTTGGCGGTGGGGTGAAGATACCGTTGCCTGATTGGGCATACTCGAAATTCGCTTCGGGGATAAACCCGTGGGCAGCACGCAAACTCTTCTCGGATGGCATGATCCACAAATTGCGAGGTACCTTTGAATTCGCATCCCTGAAGAGCTTCTTGCCGGTCGAATCCTCTTCGCTCCACCTTCTACTGCCGTATAGCCTTACCACAACGGCTTGCTGAAAAAGATCAATCAGCTTCTCGCCTTCCTCGTCACCTGATGCTACGAGTTTGAGTGCTCGGAGCAGATCCTTGCGATCCTTCGCAATGAGCTCTTGCCGCGAGCGTTCTTCGGCCTCCGACCTCTCCTTTCCGCGCTCTGCAAGAGCGGATGCATCCGTCTTTTCCTGTAGAGCGAAAAACAGCCATGCCCCGAAAAATACGACTGCGACGCTTGTGATGATTCGCTTGTGCACACAACTTCTCCTGTTAGATTGACGGTATAATTGTCTAAGATACGAATCTATTTGCTGAAGCAAGTCATTCCTTCAGTCGCCAACGGCGACTTTTGATTGACGTCAAGAAATATCACGATCCTGAAAAACTGTCAAGCATTTGACAAAAAAGAAATTATTTTACCGAAACTGCCAACCCCTCTTGACAGAAATCAAAAAATATGGTTTAATCGAAGTCTCGAAACATGAACTCCAAAAAGTGAGGTAAGGAATCATGTCGCATATCGTAAG
>JBBTQP010000079.1:0-20511 GCA_038065635.1 Patescibacteria group bacterium
GAAATACGCCTGTACCGGTACACGGCCTCCTAGACGACGATACAGGCCAGCGCCGTAAAGAAATTGCCCGTCTACATGGAACACGTCCGCATCTTTCTCATATTTGCGCATGATGTCTAGTACGCCTTTTTGTATTGACCACCTGTTTTTATTCTGGATTTTTTCTTCTTTTAGAGCATAGGGTAAAGGATTTGGGATGCGGTTGGCGTTTGAGTATGTCGTTACGGCCGTAACCTCATTTCCCAGCTCCTGCCAAGTCTTCATCATTAGGTCGTATTCCTCAATAGAGCCACCGGCATTTTCGAAGTTCAGTTTCGATGTGATGAAGAATATGCGCATATAATTATTGATGGATAGTAGACCATTTGACAGTAGATTCGGCAATAGTTACTCTTGGTTTAATTTGCATATGGAACGGGTCCTTGTTTTTGGAGGAACTGGATTAGTTGGATCGGGCGTTGTCCAACGCCTACGAGGCGTTTTTGAGATTACGATATCTACACGAAAAGATGTAAATTTGGAAGATGAAATCGCAACAAGGCACGTAGTTCGCGATATACATCCCGACCATATTCTCTATGCTGCTGGGATTGCGCGTATAAACGAAGCGGAACGCGAGCCCGAGAAGGCCTTTGCTTTGAACGCGAAGTCAGCGATGTGGATCGCGGAAGAATCGGCGAAGTTGGGGATTCCGCTTCATTATCTTTCTACGAACGCCGTCTTTTCCGGAAGTAGATTCGATCGTATTTCTGTAGAAGATGACGTACCTGATCCCATTTCGGTTTATGGCAAGAGCAAATATGAAGGTGAACAAATCGTTCTTGCCGCGTCTCCCTTGAATTCCGTTTTGCGTCTTATTAGCGTGTACAGTGCGTCGTATTCTTATCGCGATGACTTTGCAAGAAGGATCGTGAACGATCTTCGCTTTAACAAGCGAATCGATGCGATCTTGGATGATCAGTTCAATCCGCTCTTAGTGTCGCGTGGCGCTGAGGCTATTGTGGCGGCTATTCAAAAACGAGCTTCCGGCGTGTATCATTTGGGAGCAACCGATGTAATATCAAATGCAGATTTTGTAAGTCTCCTGGCGGAAGAGCTAAAAATAAATAACCCCAGTATAAATGCTGTTTCATTTGACGAATTTATTTCCGAGAGACCCGGTTTTGCGCCACGAGGTAAGTATATGGCTATTGATACTTCGAAGTTTTGTCGTGATTTCGGAGAAGGAATTTTAGCTACTAATAAACAAAGTATCCACGAATTCGTTAATACACTTGCTATATGACTTTTGAAAAATTTGTCGGTCCAGTAATGAAATGCCAGATATGTTCTTCCGCACCGCTTCAAACGATTCTTGCGCTGGGTCATCATCCATTGCCTAGTTCTTATTTGACAGAAGAACAAATGCATCAGGGTGAAGTCTCATATCCTCTTAATTTTGTTCGTTGCGACGCGTGCGGATTGCTTCAGCTTGATCATATAGTCGATCCGAAGCTGGTATTCCCACCGGAGTATCCGTACCAAACAGGGCTCACAAACATGCTTGTGCGCAATTTTCAGTCTCTTGCGGAAACTGTTATTCCGATGTTTGGTTTGAACGAAAAGAGCCTTGTGATAGACATCGGATCGAATGACGGTACGTTGTTGAAGGCGTTTATGGAGCGTGGAACGCGCGTACTCGGCATAGAGCCGACAAACGTCTCAAAGTTGGCCAACGAACGCGGTATAGAGACTATTAAGGAGTATATTTCCGTTGATGTTGCAAGAAAAATTGTTGAGTCGCATGGAAAGGCTGATGTAGTGACCGCGGCGAATGTATTTGCGCATATTAATAATCTCACCGAAGTTATAGAAAGCATAAAGGAACTTTTAACAGACGACGGCGTCTTTATTTCTGAATCCCAGTATCTTCTAGATATTTTAGAGAAATTGGAATTCGATACCATCTATCACGAACATCTTCGTTTTTATTCATTGAAACCACTACAAAGGCTATTTGAGCTTACTGGAATGAGTATAGTTGATGCCGAGCATATTCCAGCTGCCGGCGGATCAATTCGCGTATACGCAAAGAAAGGGCAACACGCTTCGTCGACACGCGTCGCGGAACTTATCGCCGCGGAAGAAGCCGCGGGTATAAACGATACATCCGCGTTAAAGCGATTTGCGGAACGAGCCATTAAAACGAAGCGTGATCTTCTTGCGTTGCTTTTGGAATGTAAAACAAAGGGACGCATTGCATCTGTCGGTGCGCCAGTAAGGGCGAATACGCTCTTGAATTTCGCCCACGTCGATGCGTCGTTACTGGATTACTGTGGAGAGAAAGGTGGTTCTCCGAAGATCGGTATGTTCACTCCCGGTATGCATATCCCGGTTGTCGATGAAAAGGAATTCTTTGAGAATCAACCAGAATTCGCGTTTGTGAATTCATGGCATATCGGAGACGAACTGATCAAAAAATTAAAAGATCTCGGTTACAAAGGACGTTTCATTGTTCCGTTGCCAGAGCCAAGGTTGGTTGAATAGTTTACGTTTCTTTTGAAGTTGGAAGCACGCTCCAAATATCGATGAATGTTTTCCCCGGATAC
Source organism: Patescibacteria group bacterium (assembly GCA_038065635.1). Taxonomy (GTDB): domain Bacteria; phylum Patescibacteriota; class Patescibacteriia; order 2-12-FULL-60-25; family 2-12-FULL-60-25; genus JAHJFW01. The sequence continues at coordinate 2,589 of JBBTQP010000079.1, forward strand.
TTTTTAGGATCGATCGTTAGATATTCATCATGAGGCGTTGCGAGAATGATAATATCAGCGCGTTGTAAAATTTCGTCTATCGTCGAGAATTGCGAATTTGAAATATATACATCGTGACAGAGCACGTTTTTGCATTCCATTTCTGCAATTTTTTTCAATTTAAATGAAAGACTTGCTCGACTGTCATCGTTATTCGCCTTGAATGCCATTCCGAGAATTCCGATTGTTTTTTTACTTAGATTCGAAATTTGTTTGAGTTGTTCAATTATAAATTGCGGCAATCCTTCGTTCACAAGCATGGCGCTGTGACCCAAGAAGAACGAATTTCGCGCAAATGCCGAAAGTTGCATTGTATCTTTGAAGAGGCACGGACCGGCCGCAAAGCCCGGAGTCGGCATGTTCGTGTTCCGCGGGTAGTCTTTACGCATTGCATAGTCAATTTTTTTGTAATCCAACCCATTTTCTTCTGCGATCATATAGAACTGGTTAGCGACAGCGAACGTGATGTAGCGCCAGGCATTGGAAAATAATTTTGCCAACTCCGCCTCCATAAGGTCAACGCGGAATATTTTTTTTTCTGTTAGGCGTTGGAATAGGTCTCTGACGGCGTTGTATGTTTCATCATCAAAAGCGGACAGGATTTGTGGTTGCGTTCGGAGTTCTATCAGAGCCTTGCCTTGTACAATCCGTTCCGGACAGAAAGCGAGACGAACATCCAATCCACGCTCACGGAACCTCGATTGAATATTTTTTGTCGTACCGGGGTACACAGTGCTACGTAAAATGAGAATGTGTCCGTTCCTAAAATATGGGAGATAAGTTTCGATGAGTCGATTAATACCGCCGAAGTCCGGATTCAGGTGTTCATCGATAGGCGTTCCGATTACGCTGATTAAAAAGCGGCTGTCGCGTATGACAGTAGGATCAATTGATGCGGTCAGTTTTCCGCTTTTAAGAGCTTGCCGTAACGCTTCATCGCCACCCTCTTCTTTGAAAGGAAAATTTCCTTTCTTTACGATTTCCAATGCGTTTTCATCGATATCGAAAATAACCGTGCTAACGCCGGTATTGGCAAATGATACCGCTAGCGGTAGGCCTACATGACCGGCACCGCCAATAATGCACAGATCGTAACGAGGAGAATGCTCCATAGCCTGTCCAGGATATTGGAGTTTGTGTATTTTTACAAGCTTATACGTGTTCGGTTTTAGGGTGTTTTAGATACCATTCGTATGTCCGTCTCAATCCTTCTTCAAGTGATATTTCGGTTTTCCACCCTACCATACGTTTGATTTTTGAAATATCCGCGAGACGGCGCATCACGCTACCAGCCGGTGAATCTTTGATTTCTAGCTGTGTTGGTTTCCATCCTGTAATATCGAACATTTTTTCCGCAAGTTCGCGCATAGTAATTTCATCGGTATTTCCTATATGTAGAGTTTCAATTGGATGAGAGTCAGTTGTTGTTGAATCCATTAACATTTGCATGGCGCGCACAGCATCCGTGATATAACAGAATGTGCGCGTTTCGTTTGGCCCATAGATCGCAAACGGATCCACTCGATCGATTATACGTTGAGAAAATTCCGGTATTACATGATCATACCCGGCGCGAGGACCGTAGAAATTATGAGGGCGCACTATAATAGCCGGAAAATCATACCGTTTCGCATAATGGATAACGAAAAGTTCTCCGATTAGCTTTGTTGCGGCGTAGGTCCAGCGGGGATTATATGTATCGCTAATGACGAGTGGTACGTTTTCCGGAGTCGGGATAGGAAGTACTCCGAATGCCTCAAGCGCGCCGGCGTAAGCCTCGTTTGAAGATGTAAAACAGAGTTTTGGTTTCTTTGAGAGCTTCGTAATCCACGATAAGATATTGGTTAGCGTGAGCGTATTGATGCGCATCACTTCATCCGGAATGTTATAAAAGTTTTTTGTTCCGTTTACTGCCGCAAGGTGGTATACATGATCCGTATCCGTCGGAAGCAGTGCCGGAAAAGCGGGGTCCGTCAAATCGCCTTGAATGAAGGTTACGCGAGGATTATCGATCAGCCCTTTCAATTCTTCGTCCATTTTTCCGCGGAAAAAATTGTCGGTAATCACCAATTTGGCATTCGAATTTTCAAGAAGGTGGCGCGTTAGGTGGAACCCTATGAATCCCGCGCCGCCTGTTATCAGTATTTTCATTGACGTTTAGTTAGGAGTTAAACATGTTTTAAGAGTCCACTATTAATGATGCGCAGTTCTTATCTTGTGTATTAAGATAAAATAATTTATTTGGAATGCAGTGATTTACCTGAAAAGATCAATAATCGAAATACGTTTGAATTAAGTTTATTGTCATCGAATTTACCAGATATAATTTTCAGCTTAGAATAGAGATATCGTCACGGTCCCTGGTTTTTTGGAAATATGGATTAATGGATTCATTAGTATAGATTCCGGATTCTATCAAAAGCAATTTGATTTTATTTTCTTTTTGTTTTGGCATATCACATATTTCCAGCGCGTTTTCTCGCGACCATCAGATGGTTGTTTGGATTTTCTTTCAAGTCGCCAATGCTAAAAATCATTCCTATTAGAATACCGATCGACGCATAACAAGCCATAAACGGAAACATTATGTAGAATAGCGCGTTTCGTTTGAATTCCTTCGACGAGTACCCGGGGAATCTAAGGCTCGAAAAGAAGAAATACATCATTTGAGAAGCATGCGTGCTCCAATTGCCACCGATTGTTTTGAATTCTACAATTTCTAAATTCGATTTTTCCATAACTTTTTTTATCCAATATCGTGTAAAGTTATAATAATGTTGCGGAATTTGATGTTGTGAAGCTGTTTGCGGGATGAGAAAGATCGCGTAACCGTTCGGTTTTAATACCCTTTGTATTTCTTGCACCATTTTTATCGGTTCGTAAACGTGTTCCAATACTTGAATATTCACGACCGTATCAAATGAGTTGTCCGCGAACGTCATAGCGCAGCCATCGCCAACCGTCGATTCGTATCGGGAGTCGTTTATATGTGGTAAACGATCTCCTCCATATTCCAGATTTGTCCATTTCTCAAAATTTATTTTTTGGTTTTCTTTTACGTAAAGATAAAAATACCCGCCGCCGACATCGAGAACAGAGCCGTGACAATATTTTTTCAAAGCGTCAAAAACACATTTTGCTCGCAGGTTCCTTAATTTTAGAATGAATTTATTCAGCGGCGTTTCCATTTTATTTTGAAATTAATTTTGAAGCCAAGCCGCATTGTAGCAGAAGGTATCCTTTTATAATATGATGATTTCTGTACAGCTTACGTTATTTAGTGCATTATTTCAAGATCATTATGGAAGGAGCAGGTGAAGGTGTTTATAAGAAATCTATTCGCAGCGGCAAATGGTTTTTTTTGAATATATTGAGTCAAAAGCTCATTGGAGTAGTATCCTTTTTTATTTTGGCGCGGCTCCTGATTCCAGGAGACTATGGCGTCATGGCCGCTATCATGCTTGTTTTAGGGTTGATCAACCAACTCACAACCGTACCGTTTGGTGATGCTTTAACACAGCGAAAGGGTGATATTGAGAGATTTTTGGATCCATTATGGACATTTGAAATTTTGAGAAGCGCTGTCGTTGTGATATTTATTTTCTTTGCCGGTGGATCGTTGGCTAATTTTTTTCATCTTTCCGGTACAGACTCGATATTAATGAGTTACTCGGGTCTTCTTGTATTGATACCCGCTTTTTCAAACCCGCGGCAGATTTATTTTATTAAGGAATTGTATTTTCATAAGGTTTTTATACGAGACGTTGTCTCACAAATAGCTTTCGTAGCGACAGCCGTATGTTACGCGCTTTTTATTAAAGCATCGCCCTTGGCATTATTTTTCGGCTATGCGGCTCAATATTTTTCTGGTGTTTGTTTAAGTTTTTTTCTGCATCCAGTTATACCGAGATTTTCAGCTCGTTTTAATAATTTGATGGAGTTGATTGGATATAGCAAGTGGAGTTATGGTCAAGATTTGATGAGCTTTTTAAGTTCGCAGCTGGATAGGATGGTAGTTGGGCGCTTATTGAGTCCGCACGAACTCGGGGTATATGCAAGGTCGAAAGATCTTTCTTCAACTGCGTCATCAATCGTATTTACGATTTTCGATAAAGTCGGGTTCGCGGCTTTTTCGAAGGTTCAGGATCGAATGGATAAAGTTCGCGAAGGATTTCTAAAGAGCGTGGACGTTGTTCTCATAGCGGCGATTCCCATTACCGTTATACTTTTATTCGAAGGTGGCGCGCTTGTAAGGATTTTATTGGGAGAAAAATGGCTATCGTTAGTCGTCCCTTTGAAGATCTTCGCCTCGGGGAATATTTTTTTCGTATTCAATAGGATCGTCTCACCTGTACTCAACGCGATAGGGAGGCCAGATGTTAATTTTAAAATCAATGCTATTCAGCTCGCGTTAACACTGCCGAGTATGTATATAGGATTCCGATATTTTGATTTTCGTGGGCTCTCTGTGTCGATTGTGATTACTTGGATTATTATGTTGTGTTATGTGGTCATTCGTACAAGGGGGATACTTATGATTCCGAAGCGATCCTTTTACCCCTCAATTACGAGCGGATTTATAGCTTGCGTGGGCACTCTTGTGATGGATTTGATATTTCGTAGTTTTAGAAATGTCAATACGAGCACGATAATCATTCTCGTGCAGGTAGCGATCCTCGGCGCAATTTATTTTTCTTTGTTGCTTTGGTCTAGTTGGAAAATCGGGAAAGGTCCGTATGAAACTCTCCGTTCTATTTTGCGGGAGCTGGGCGTATTGCCACAAAAATGCTGAACGCGTAAGCTTTCGTCAAAATACAAGATTATTTTTATGTTGCTACGTCGCCATCAGTGGCGGACAGACCACAGGCCAAGTCAGTTCAACGTTTGAGGTTTATTCAACGCAAGTTGGCGTATGGAAGAAACTGGCGCTACGTGGACTCAATGTCGATGTTCATAAGAGTTATATTTTAATGTAAACCAAGTTTTTTAGCCAGTATATCCGCTAGAGGTCTGACACCTTCTTTTTTCTTTTCTAAATCCGGTTCATCCTCCCAGAGATGCGGTATATTGATTTCGATAGTTTCTTCCAGAAGCGCAGCGATATAGGTAATAAGTTCCACATCGGTGCCTAGTGGATTTGAAAGAAGTTCATTGACGAGTGAGGGGAGGGCTTCTATATTTGTGCAGTGTGTGACATGCGGTAAAATATTGTAGAACCAATGTCCAAAGCTTATGATTGGCTTTCCGAGTAACGCCCCTTCCCAACCGACAGATCCTGTGAGTGTGAATATGATTTTTGCCTTTGGGGTAATCTGGAAACTTGAGATTATGGGATTGACGAGGACAAGATTTGGAATCTTTTTGAGTTCGCGATAGAAGGATCGTGTTCGATACTCGACCATCTGGGGATGTTCTTTAACGACCAGCTTATAATGAATTGGAAGTGAACGCGCAATTTGTTTCGCGAGATTGATTTGATTTGTCCAAAACGGCGCATGAAGAAGTGAGGAGATTTCCGGTTCGAGCTGAAGTGGGAAAAATGCGAAATCCACCGTCGGATCAAATTGATCGTAAAGATCCGTGAGCCCAATAATATTTCGCGTTTTGCGTTTTACGAGATCCTTTAGATAGCTCCAAGGACTGATACATGAATAATCGAATCGATCTGTATTCGAATAGTAATTCAATATGTTACGTGCAAATACGGATAGCGATCGCCAAGCATTCAATGGGTGTAGGAACTTTAGCTGTTTTTTTCGAGTGACGGATTGAGCGCTTGGAGAAGCCTTTTTATAATAAGTCGTTGGAAGATGTCGGAAATTTTTGAGGTAGTTTTGAGCATTGTCGATGGAGGGAGAATTGTGTAACGATCCAAGGAAACTTTTGTATAGACTATCTACCGATGTGTATTCTTCGTATTTTTCACTTAGAAGATAGCGAAGAGTATTTCCTGTTAAGGGCGTTGGGTGCAAAATGAGCGTCTTAATCCCTTTTCGTTTGCACATGCTATAGAGTAAATAGCTACCAACACCGCCAAGTACCGAGCCAAAGAAAAAATCAGGGCGCTCGCGTTCAAGCAAAGATTCCAACGCGCGCGCATGCGCCTGAAGAATTCGAAGTAAATTTTCATGCGAATACATCGGACGATCGTGCGGGTATTCCCTTACTAGTTGGGACGATATGAGTACTCGGTCGACAGTTAGAAATGGCCAGAGGTTCGGGATCCCATATTCCTTTTCGAGCCATGAAAGATATGCGGGATCCACTTGTTCGTTCTTGTATTGTTCATGGATATTTTCATCCAAAAGCAGTGTTGTGTATTGGATATCGGTCTGCGATTTCAAATACCTATAACTTGATCTGAGATATACGTATCCGCAGAATTCCGACACCCCATAGCGTTCTTTAAGATGACAGGCGATGCCGTGTCCAAGGTAAGCGAAGCGACGTTGTAATAATAGGCATCCTTTCATAGCGAGGGAGTTGATGCTAACATCAAAATTTGTAATTTACAAGCCGTTGTATCGTTGCAACAATAACAGTGCATTTCTTGTCAGATTTGTTGTCAGATTTATCGTTGGGTGTTATAAAGAATTATCTTAGTATGAATTTAGAGAATGAGAAGTTATATTTGAATGGGAATCGTATTTACTTGCGGACTCTGACCGAGCAGGACGCGACACAAAGATACGCAAGTTGGCTGAATGATGCAGAGGTCAATAGTTTTTTGGCTACCAAGAGCGCTACAGTTAATGAACTGCAAGAATATATTGCCAAAAAAAATCAACAGTTTGATGCAATATTATGCGGAATTTTTTTGAAAGATAATGATCTCTCTATTGGAACTGTGAAATTTGAACCGATTGATTTAGATAGCCGACGCGCAAGGATTGCAGTAATGATTGGAGATAAAACTTTTTGGGGACAGGGGTTTGCCGGAGAAGCTATGGAATTACTAATGAAGTATGGATTCGATAAACTTAGACTTACTGAAATTGACCTTGGTGTAATTGATAAAAATGAAGCCGCCATTCGTACCTATCATAAGCTTGGATTTCAGGAGATAAAGCGAGATTTGAAAGTAGTAGAGTATGACGGAATCTTATATGATCAAGTATGGATGGAATTTAAGTGCCCATTAGTAGTTTGAAGTATTGTGTTTTATTAGATAAATTTAGCCTATGAAACGTTGTAGTAAATGTGTAATGCTTGAAACTCAAGACATGATCAGTTTCGATAAAGACGGCGTATGCGCTACCTGTCGGCAGATCGAGTATAAGCAGAATAAGATTGATTGGGATGTTCGTGAGAAAGAATTTCGCGGGCTTTTGGATCAGTATCGAGGAAAAGGTCCCTACGATTGCATTGTGCCCTTCAGTGGCGGAAAAGATAGTACCTTTACGGCTTTTACTTTGGTGAAAAAGTTTAATTTGAGGCCGCTTATTGTGAGTTTTGATCACGGTTTTTATCGTCCCAATGTTCTGGCATATAACGAGCGCACGGTTAAAATGCTGGGAGTGGATTATATGAAGTTCAAATCTGATTGGCAGACGGTAAAAAAACTCATGCGGGAGTCGCTTATCAGGAAAGGTGATATTATGTGGCACTCGCATTGCGGTATTTATGCATTTCCTATGCATATGGCCGTGGCGTTAAAGGTGCCGCTTTTGATATGGGGAGAACCGACTTCTGAATACGTGAGCTACTATAGTTATGAAGAGTATGAACAGGTGGATGAAAAGCGTTTTAACCGTGTGGTGAATCTGGGTATTAATGCTGAGGACATGGTGGGCTTTTTGGATAGCTCGGTTACATTTCGTGATCTTTGGGCCTACACATATCCAAAACTTTCTGATTTACGCGCTATTGGTTATCGCTCAATCTGTCTTGGGAATTACATCCCATGGGATACACGCAAGCAGTCCGAATTGATTCGTAATGAATTAGATTGGCAGGGTGATCGCGTAGAAGGTATTCCTTACGAGCGGTATTGGTATGAAAAAGTCGAAGATGCTTTTCAAGGGATTCAGGATTATTTGAAATGGTTGAAACGCGGTATGTCGCGTATGACGCATTTAGCCTCGATTGATATAAGAAACGGACGCATGACCAGAGATGAGGCACTCAAGATGATCGAAAAATACGAGGGTTATCGTCCAGCTAGTTTGGACGTATTCCTAAAAGCTATTGGTATGTCCGATGAGGAGTTTCATGAAATAGCTTTAAAACACCTCGTAGCCCCACATGTTCCGCCTGATTGGCGGACTCTGCCAAGGGGAGAAGAACTTCCAGACCAGAAGTTCTGGACGATCAACAATGATATTGGATGAGTATGGTGGTAGTCATAGATTACGGTCTCGGAAATCTTTTTTCTGTTTCCAAGGCCTTTGAAAGAGTTGGTGCAGAAGTTGTAATTTCTAGTAATCCTGAAGATATCAGAAAAGCCGATAGAATTGTTTTACCTGGCGTCGGTGCATTTGGTGACGGCATGGACTACCTTCGTTCAAAAGGCATTGATAAAGCCCTGACAGTTGCGGTTATAGAAAAACAGAAACCATTTTTAGGGATTTGTCTTGGCATGCAACTTCTCGCAGACATAGGTCAGGAGTACGGTGAATACAAGGGTTTGGGCTGGATTTCAGGAGTTGTTCGTAAGCTTGAAGTAGAAAAGTTAGGATTGAAAATTCCGCATATAGGATGGAATGATATTCAGATTGTACACGATAGCCCTTTGTTTCGTGGCTTGCCAGCTGTTTCGGATTTTTATTTTGTCCATAGTTATCAATTAATCTGTCAGGAACCAACAGATATCGCCGCAGTTACGGATTATGGTGAACAAATAACAGCAGCGATCCAAAGAAAAAATATTTTTGCCACACAATTTCATCCGGAAAAGAGCCAGGATAACGGGCTTATTCTTATAGAGAATTTCATGAATTGGCAGCCCTAAACCTATGTTAAAAGTTAGATTGATTCCCACGATTCTTCTGAAGGATGGACGGATGATCAAAACCGTTCAATTTGATCAGTATCGCGACGTGGGTAATCCGGCGACTGTCGCCAAAGTTTACGACGCGCAATATGCGGATGAGCTAATTTTTTTGGATATCACGGCCACGGTTGAGAATAGGCATTTTTTGTTCGATATAGTTCGACAGGTTGCGACCGAATGTTTTATTCCTCTGACTATCGGTGGAGGGATTAGAACTATTGAACAAGCACGTGAGGTTCTGCAAGCTGGAGCCGATAAGATAGCCATCAATTCCGCTGCAGTCGAACAACCTGAGCTGATTGCTGAATTAGCGAAAAAATTTGGCAGATCAACTGTCGTTGTTTCAATTGATTATAAAGTAAATCCTGAAGGAGAACCTGAGGTTTTTACACACCGTGCTCAACGGGCTACGGGTTTTGATCCGGTCGAATGGGCTAAAGAAGTTGATACTCGTGGAGCTGGAGAAATACTGCTCACATGCGTTGATCGAGAAGGAACTATGCAGGGTTACGATCTTGAAACATGTAGTAAAGTTGCGAATGCGGTCTCGGTTCCCGTTATTATTTCTGGAGGATGTGGAACAATCCAGGATTTGGTTGATGGTATTTTGATTGGTAATGCTTCGGCTGTGGCCGCAGCTAGTATATTTCATTTTACTGATCAGAGTATCTACAAAGCCCATTCTCATATGCGAGAGCAAGGACTTCCCTCGCGGTGGAGAAAGTGATATATAATAAAAATGTTACTATGAAAATCTTAGCCATCATTCCGGTGCGTGGAGGAAGTAAGGGTATTCCGCAGAAAAATATCCGTGCTTTTAACGGTCAACCCCTTATTGCGCTTTCTCTCGAAGCTGCAAAACAATCGTCGGTAGTAGATAGGGTTATTGTCTCGACTGAAAGTCAAGAGATTGCTGACATATCCATAGCCCATGGGGCTGAAGTACCAATTCTGCGTCCGACTGAAATGGCGGGAGATTCGAGTCCAGTTATAGACGCGGTGATTCATATGTTGGATTACCTGCGAGACCGCGAGCAGTACGAGCCGACGCATATCCTATTGCTTCAGGCTACTTCTCCACTGCGTCGTGCATCTGATATTGATGCCGCGGTTCAATTGTATCAAGAGCGAGGGGCGGATTCGTTGGTCAGCGTGTGCCGGACTGAAAATGCGTTGTACTTCAAAAGAGAAGATGATGTCCTTGAGTCGGTTGTGGACGGTTATCGAACAAGAGGGAACCGGCAAGAGCTTCCGGTTTGTTATAAACTTGACGGCTCGATGATTTATCTTGTCAGAACCGATCTTTTTCGGGAGACTCGTTCTTTTTTTTCCGGTCGCTTGGTCGGTTATGAGGTCGAACGTTGGCGAGCGGTGGATCTTGATGAGATTCAAGATTTTGTGATAGGCGAACTCATCCATAAACATAGAGATGAGATTGCTAAAGATATTCAAAATTTTAAATAATTCATGAACCAAACTTTACAGGATTTGATAAAGCACCGTCAGGATCTCATCCCAGGCGGAGCGCATACGTATTCAAAAGGGGATGACCAATTTCCGGCGGTTGCGCCATCCGCTATAGTACGAGGTCAGGGCGCGTATGTTTGGGGATCGGATGAAAAAAAGTATTTGGATTGGTGCATGGGGTTGCGTTCAGTGAGCCTCGGTCATGTTTTTCCCGAGATTAACGAAGCCGTGAAAAAACAGATGGAGGAAGGGACTAATTTCGGACGCCCGCATATTATGGAGTACGTTTTGGCTGATCGGTTGGTGAATTTGTTACCTAATGTTGAGATGGTGAAATATGCCAAAAATGGTTCTACTGTTACTACGGCAGCGACTAAGTTGGCTCGAGCTTATACGGGAAGGAAATATATAGCGGTTTGTGTCGAGCACCCATTTTTTAGTTATGATGACTGGTTCATCGGAACTACGGCCTGTGATTCCGGAATTCCTGAAGAAATCAAGCAACTGACACTGCGTTTTAATTACAATAAGATTGATACTTTGCGTCAGTTATTTGAACAGCACCCTACAGATATAGCTTGTGTCATCATGGAAGTCATTACAACCGAAGAGCCGCAAGAAAATTTTTTGATACAAGTTCAAGATTTGTGTCGAAAATACGGCGCAGTTTTTATTCTTGATGAGATGATAACTGGATTTCGTTGGTCATTAACTGGGGCAACACCGCACTATAATCTCACGCCAGATCTCATTACTTATGGAAAAGGTATAGCCAATGGTTATTCTTTGGCGGTTTTAGGTGGACGTAAAGAAATTATGCAACTTGGTGGGATTAAGCATGATAAACCTCGAGTTTTTTTAATCTCGACTACGCATGGCGCTGAAACTATATCTCTTGCCGCTGCTTTTGCTGCGATAAAATTTATGGAAGAAAATAAAGTTCAAGAGCATTTCTGGAAATGGGGCGCAGTTCTCAAGCAGGGACTTGAGAATTTGATCAAACAACACGGTCTTAACCAGAATGTTAAAGTCATCGGTTTCCCGCCAAACCTGAGTATGAGTTTTGCGGATATTTCCGGAATAGCTTCACCTGTGCTAAGAACCTTTTTTCTTCAAGAGGTTGTAAAGCGTGGTATTTTATTTCAAGGGTATTTTGCGATTTCATTTTCACATGGAGAAAAAGAAATTGAGACAACGTTGCATGTATTTGACGAAGCTCTCGGAGTTTATCGTCAAATACTTGATGAGGGTGGAGACTTTGCTCATCGTTTGATTGGAGAATCGTGTAAACCAGTATTTAGGAAGTTTAATTGACATATGCGTTTTCTGGTTGTCGGTCTTGGATCCATGGGCAAGCGGAGAATCCGTAATCTTTTTGCCAATGACGAGAAGGATGCCATTGGTTTTGATGTATCAGATGAACGCCGAAAAGAGGTTGAGGAGAAATACGGCATAGAAACCATTTCAGATATTTCACTCGTTTCAGAAAAAGATTATGATGCGATGATTATTTCGACGCCACCTAATCTGCACGCGCCATATATCCGCAAAGCACTTCAAGACAAAAAGCATTTTTTTGTTGAAACCACAACCTCAGAAGATGCTTATGACGATGTCATCAAGTCCGTTAACGATGGAATTGTTCGAGCGCCATCATGTACGTTTCGACATTTTGCGCCAATTAAACTCATGAAGAAGTTAATTGAAGAAGGGAAGATCGGTAAGCTCCTTGCGTATCAGTATCATTTGGGTCAGTATCTTCCCGATTGGCATCCGTGGGAGGATTATCGTCAAGTATTTTTTTCTAGAAAGGAAACCGGTGCCTGTCGGGAGCTTTTTCCATTTGAATTATGTTGGCTGAATTGGCTTATCGGGGCGGAGGTTGAAAAAGTTAAGGGTTATATTTCACATATTTCTGATTTAGATATGGATGCCGACGATGTTCTTTCAGCTTCGTTGATTCATGAGAATGATGTTCGAGGAAACATTCTTATTGATGTTATTTCACGTAAACCGTTTCGGGCGCTTACTCTTCTTGGTTCCGAAGGAGTTATAGAATGGGACTGGTTGGGCAATGAAGTGCGGATATACAATGCAAACACAAAACAGACTGAGATGATACCAAACGAAAAAGGCAAAACTGAAGAGGGTTATATAATTGTTGAAGATATGTACATTGAAGAAATTAAGATATTTCTTGATGCCATAAAAGGAGTAGCCCCTTACCCCTATACTTTTGTTGAAGTTATTAAGAATCTAGCGATCTTGAATGTTATCGAGGAGCGTGCTAATAAGACATAATGAGGCGCATTATTAACATAGGGGGACGACAAGTTGGCGACGGCAAACCGGTTTTTGTTATAGCCGAAACAGGTGTTAATCATAACGGAAAACTCGAATTAGCTTTAAAACTTATTGATGCGGCTGCCGAAGCTGGTGCAGATGCAGTTAAATTTCAAACTTTCAAAGCTGAAGATGTGGTAATAAATGAGGCGGAGATGGCTGATTACCAAAAAAAGAATCTTGGTAAGACTTATTCACAGCAAGCTTTACTCAAAGAGCTGGAATTGTCGGAAGATTGGTATCCACAACTTATTGCGCGTTGCCGTAAAAAAAGTATCCTTTTCCTGTCAACACCTCACGGAGGTCCAAAGAGCGCGGATTTTCTCTGCTCGCTTGATCATGTTGCCTATAAAATTGGCTCGGGTGATTTAACGAATCTACCATTTTTGCGTCATGTCGCTGCATTCGGAAGACCTATGATTGTTTCTACTGGCATGGCAACGCTCGACGAAGTTCGCGAGGCTGTAACATGTATTGAAGACGTTGGTAATAATCAAATCGTTTTGCTTCATTGCACCACGAATTATCCATGCCCTTCAGAAGAGGCCAATATCCGCATGCTCCAGAATCTGGCTGAAAATTTTCCTTATCCTGTCGGTTACTCGGATAATTCACATTACCCGTTGTATTCACGTGTGGCTGTGGCGCTCGGAGCATGTATGATTGAAAAACATTTCACACTTGATAGAACTTTGCCTGGACCTGATCATCGGGCTTCCTGCGAACCCTATGAGTTTCGTCTTATGGTAGAGGATGTGCGCCTGATCCCTGTGATTTTAGGAAATTCCGAAAAACAACCAACTGAGAGTGAGTTGCGTATGCGTGATACGGTTAGGAAGAGCATTGTTAGCGCCTGCACAATTAAACAAGGTGAATTATTTACTAAAGAAAATATAGGCATTAAACGTCCTGGTACTGGTTTACACCCTCGTCTGTATGAACGAATGATCGGTAAAAAAGCTGTCAGAGATATCCCGTCTGATAACTTGTTGCATGAATATGATTTCATCGATTAAGAGAAAAACAGTCGCTTATATAAGTGGCACTCGAGCCGACTTTGGTTTAATGACACCAATTCTTAAAGCTATTCATAATCATTCCGATCTAGAATTGCTGTCATATGCAACCGGAATGCACCTGATGCCGGCTTATGGAGAAACGATTCATGAAGTTGAGGCGATTTTTCCGGATACGAAAAGAATTGAAGCAGTTTTTGGTATCAAAGATCCGACCGGTACGGTTAGATTCGCCGCCGATTATTTTCATAAAATTACCGATGAATTAATTCAAACTAAGCCTGAAATAATACTGATTTTAGGGGATCGAATAGAGATGTTATATAGCGCTTTGGCGGCTTTTTCGCTAGGGGTTCCTATAGCACATGTTCATGGCGGTGATAAAACTCAAACTGTGGATGATGCATATCGGCATGCTATAACCAAATTGGCGCATGTGCATCTGCCAGCTACTCAAGAAGCCGCAGACCGCATAAAGAAACTTGGCGAGGAAGAGTGGCGTATTCATTTAGTGGGTGCTCCGGCTTTGGATGCGATACTGCATGAAAAATTACCAACTCGTGAGGAACTTTTTCGTGATTTAGGATTGGATTTGGGTGATAAGGTGATACTTGTGACACAGCATCCCGTGAGCGAAGATACGGACGGATCTAGCAGCCAGATTAATGAAACACTGGAAGCTGTTAAGAGTTTTAATTTACCGGTTGTTGTGACATATCCTAATGCGGATACCGGATCACAAGCTATGATTGACGTTATTGAACGAGAGCGTCAGAATTCTAAGTTTAAGATTTTTAAAAATTTGGCATACACAAATTTTTTAGCATTAGAACGGGAGGCGACGGTGTGGGTGGGTAATTCAAGCGGAGCAATGATTGAGTCCGCGTCTTTTGGAACACCGGTTGTCAATATCGGTGGTCGCCAAGCCGGTCGAGCTAGAGGTGCTAATGTAATTGATGTCCATTATGATCGTGATCAAATTAGGCGAGCGATAGAGCGGTCATTGAACGATCTTGATTATCGAGCTACTCTGAAGAATATCGTTAATCTTTGGGGCGATGGGCAGACAGGCGGACGCGTCGCCAATATTTTAGCAAATCTCGAAATTAATCGACGGCTATTGGAAAAACAAATTACGTATTAATATGTCAGATAGATTTACCGACTGGCAATCGCCACAAATTGAAGAAGGTAAACTCACCAAATGGAATTGGTTGGTGCAGTATGTAGAGAATTTGAGACTTGGAATGCATACGGATATCGGTGCATTTACATATATCAACGCCAAGTATGGAGTGACTATTGAAGATGAAGTTCAAATCGGATCCCACTGTTCCATTTACTCACTTTCAACGATTGATAATAAAACCGGTGCAGTCGTATTAAAGAGAAATTGTCGCGTAGGAACGCATTCTGTAGTAATGCCCGGTGTGACTATTGGTGAAAATTCCATTATTGGTGCTTGTAGTTTTGTTAATCAAGATATACCGCCAAATACCATAGCCTACGGAGTTCCGGCCAAAGTCGCGCGTCTATTATGATTCGATACCAAATAGCCAAACCATATATCGATCGGGAAGATATCAATGGAGTGATCCGTGTTATGGAAAGCGGATTTTTGAGTTTGGGTCCAGTTCATAAGCAGTTTGAAGAAAAATTCGCTGAAAAAGTCGGAACTCGATTCGCCTGTTCGGTATCAAGCGGAACAGCGGCGCTTCATCTGGCGATGATCGCCGGTGGCATTGGACCAGGGGATGAAGTGATTACACCGCCTTTTTCATTTATCGCATCAGCCAACTGTATCTTGTATGTTGGAGCAAGACCGGTTTTTGTAGATGTCGATCCAATAACATACAACCTTGATCCAAATAAAATCGAGGAAAAGATTACGGATAAAACCAAGGCTATTTTGGTGGTGCATATTTTTGGTCAGTCGGCAGATATGGATCCGATTATAAAGCTGGCTGAAAAATATAATTTAAAGATTATCGAGGATGCTTGCGAATCTATCGGAGCAAGCTATAAAGGACGACAGGTCGGCACCTTTGGTGAGTCGGCTGTTTTTGCTTTTTATCCTAATAAGCAAATGACTACCGGAGAAGGGGGGATGCTTGTAACTGATGATCGAGCTATTTATTCATTGGCAAAGAGCTTGAGTAATCAAGGAAGATCTTCGGATATGCAATGGCTTGATCATGAACGATTGGGTTATAATTATCGGATGGATGAAATGAGTGCTTCTTTAGGCTTGACACAGCTCCAAAAAATTGATTTCCTAATCAGCGAACGTTGCAAGATTGCCGGTTGGTATGACCAAGCTTTGGCCGCATATTCCGATTTGATTCAGATTCCGCAAACGGCAATTGGAAATACGCACACGTATTTTGTTTACGTAGTAACTTTAAAAACGAATGAGAAAATCAGAGACAGTGTCATTCTTGATTTAAAGAATGAAGGAATACAGACCAAGCCATACCTTCCTTCAATTCACCTCCTCAGTTTTTATAAAGACCGTTTTGGTTATCATGAAGGGGACTATCCAATTTCGGAAAAAATTAGCTCGACAAGCCTTTCATTACCAATATACATTGGATTAAATCAGTCAGATATAGAAAATATTTGCTCCACATTAAATCAGGTATTGATGAAATATGCTTAATGAATTCAAGGGTAAACGTATTTTAGTAACCGGTGGAACAGGGTCGATTGGATTTAATATTGTCCGTCAACTGCTTCAGTTTGAACCGAAGCAGATTCGCATATTTAGTCGCGACGACAGTAAGCAGTTTCAAGCACGCATTCGGTTAGATAACGATCCACGGGTGAGCATGCTTCTTGGCGACGTGCGCGACAAAGATCGGCTCCGAATGGCAATGGAAGGCATCGACATTGTTTTTCATGCTGCGGCTTTGAAACACGTTCTTGGGAGCGAGAATAATCCGTTCGAAGCTGTAAAAACGAACGTGATTGGAACGCAAAACGTGATTGAGTGCGCACTCGAGAATAAGGTTGAAAAAGTGGTTGGGATTTCGACGGACAAGGCTGCGGATCCGACAAGCGTGCTTGGATGCACGAAGCTCCTTGCGGAAAAGCTTATGTCGTCAACATTAAACTATAAAGGCTCGAAACAGACGAGATTCTGTTTTGTTAGATTCGGGAACGTTATTGGTACGCGCGGTTCCGTTATCCCACTTTTTTGTCGCCAGATTAAACAAGGCGGACCCATTACTTTGACTGATCCCGGTATGCATCGGTTTTTTATGTCTATTGATCAAGCTGTTAATTTGATCTTTAGAGCAACGGAGACGATGAAAGATCGCGAAGTGTTTATTTTAAAGATGCCGATCATCAAGATCAGCGATTTGGCGCAGGCGTTAATTGAAGTTTATGCTCCGAAATACGGATATGAACCCGCGGCAATAAAAATCAAAGATATTGGAAAGATAAACGGAGAGCGGATGCATGAAAAACTTGTCGGGAGGGATGAGTGTTTCAATGCGCTTGAGATGCCGGAAATGTTTATTTTGAAGCCATTTTTAAATGTCACGGACACACCGGTTCAAGATGATGAATATCCGGGCGCGAAACGTATAGATCCGAATGAGTACTCGACGGAAACCCTCGAACTTCAAAAAAATCTTCTTACTCGCGATCAGATAGTTGATCTTCTCAAGCGAAACGAAGCATATATTGAGGAATCTATTTTTTAATTCATGAAGCTGATTGAGGTTGATGGGAAGCGATTGCTTCGAGAAATAGGTATCACCATTCTTGATGGTAGATTTTTTGATTTCATTGAAGATCCACAACCTTTTTTAGAGGATGTTATTTTTCCATGCGTTTTAAAGGCTCAAGTCCTCCAAGGTAGACGCGGTAAACGCGGATGGATACGGCTATGCGAGAATGTAGATGAGTTGTTGCAAAATTTGGCAGAACTTC
This sequence comes from Patescibacteria group bacterium, assembly GCA_038065635.1. Taxonomy (GTDB): domain Bacteria; phylum Patescibacteriota; class Patescibacteriia; order 2-12-FULL-60-25; family 2-12-FULL-60-25; genus JAHJFW01. Next base: position 20,385 of record JBBTQP010000079.1, read on the forward strand.
GTGAGGAACTTCGTGATGTGCCATGCGCAGGGTTTCTTATTGAACCGGAATTGCAACATACATCCGAATGGCTTATTTCAGTGACCATTGATCTTGAACGTGGAATCCCGATTGTGAATTACTCTGC
>JBBTQP010000080.1:0-3500 GCA_038065635.1 Patescibacteria group bacterium
ATTAGATTGCCGCGTCGCACAAGCCCCCTCGCAATGACAATATATCAGATCTCTGCGTCGTCGCTACTCTTCCCCGAAAGTTATCTTCTGGCCTGGCATTATCGGTTTCAGATCGGATTTTGCCGAATGCTCGTGATTAACCGAACTTACAGAGGACTTGAAAACAGTTGCACTTCTAGACGGCTCGATTACCGGAGCCGAAGCCGGTGGCCTTGGCGGTCTATCCGGTTGTTTTGGTCGACCATCCAACTTTCTTTTATCCGTTTCAACACGTTTACCTTTCGCCTGTTCCAATTCTTCCAACATACCCATTGCGCGCTTGGATTCATGTTGATGCGATTCGGATCTTCGCGGCGTACTGGCGGAAGGAAAAGACTTTCGCTCGCCTACAATCCGCGGACGATTCACGGGCGCCTTTTCTATTTTCGGTTCTTCTTCTTCAAGAGAAATCCTCTCGCCTTCGGTTTCACCGACCGCGGCTTCAAACGCGGATTTCAAAACAGTTTTTTTAGTCTTCCTCTCTTCGCGCATGAGCGGAAGACACTCGGAACAAAACATCGGACGCGTCGGATCCAGTTGGATCGGCATTTCCCATGTTTTTCCGCATCGCGAACACGTGTGCGAAAAAGCCGGTTTTTCTTTTTTTGCTTTTGGTTTGGCTATAGCTTCTAATCTCTCGGGACTTATGCGCAAATATTCTCCGGTGTCCGCAGACGTCTCATCGACACTTGACTCTCCAAGTTCATCGCCTTTTTCTCGTTCCTCTTGCGTTTGAATGATTGGATACGCAAGTTCTCGCTCGGCTCCCATCGCCTCCATTCCGCTCCAACGCAAAACTTTTTCTTCGATGGCCTGGCGAGTTTGAGCGTATCGTTCTCGTGATACTGCGATAACTTTCTGCTCACTTCCGGTTCTGCTTCCGATTGGAGGAAGAGCGGTTGCTGAAAATGGCGCTGTCGCTACTCCGTCCACCATAAGCTTCAAATACATCTGGTACTTCGGAAGATTTACCATGTCTTCCGGAGTAAACGTCGGTGTAAACTCGTTCTCCAAAAACAAAGCGTCTTCGCCACCGATCCGCATTACAATAATAGTCCCTACGTTTCCGAAGATGGCATCGCGGACGAGCATGTCGCCCTTTTGCGTGAGCTGGCCGATGAACTGGTGAGCGATGGTGAGATTGAGACGATATTTGCGCGCTTCCGAAAGAATGCTTGCAAAAGATTCATTGGCGAAATTCTGAAATTCGTCGACGTACAAGTAGAAATCCCTGCGATCTTCTTCGTTTTTGATGTCCACGCGCTCCATTGCCGCGAGCTGTAATTTCGTAATAACCATTCCACCAAGCAAACGCATGTTATCTTCTCCGATTTTTCCTTTTGAAAGGTTGACTATAAAAATCTTTCCGTCGTCCATGATATGCCGCGGATTTATCGTCGACTGAACCTGCGCGACGATATTTCGGATAATCGAGGCGGAAAGAAATTGACCGACCTTGTTCAAAATAGGCGCGATGGCCTCCGTGGCGTATTTCTCAGTCCATGACGAGAACTCCGTAACCCAAAAAGTTTTTACGATCGGATTTTGAATTTTTATGACAACGCGCTTTCGATATTCCGGATCAACCAAAAGACGACTTATGCCAAGCAATGTCGCGCCGGGATAATCCAAAAGAGCGAGTACGCAATTAAGCAAAATATACTCCATTCTCGGACTCCAAACGTCCGGCCAGATTTTTTTAAAAACTCCCATGAGCCCGGATGCCACGAGATGCTTCTGTTCCTCTCTTTCGACCTCGAGGATATTGAAGCCGACCGGAAAGCTTTGGTCAGCCGGGTTAAAATAAACGACATCGTTGATGCGATGCGACGGAATGAAGTCGAGGAGCCGTTCTGCCGTGTCGCCGTGCGGATCGATGAAACAAACTCCGTGCCCAGCCATAATGTCGGACAAAACCATGTTCTCAAGAAGCGTGGTTTTTCCCATGCCGGTTTTCCCCATGACGTACATGTGGCGCCGACGATCTTCGGTTTTAATTCCAAAACGACGGAATTGGTTACGAAAATTCACCTGCGCAAACAGCGTGATTTCATTTTCATGGTCATGGTTATACTGAATGGGCATTGCACTAATTTCTATCCGAACGGCAAATTATACGGAGGTTCGGAACGCTTCGCCTCTGTCTTTTGAAGCTGCGGAGACTTCGTCTGAATGGAAATCGGAAAATGCCACAAACTCGCAAGTTCTTCTATGTTCATGTGAAAGCCAGGTATACCGACCCAATTCGACCTAGAACGATACGCCTTCATCAACCGCGTCTTTCTCTTGCTGTTTCGTAAATCTTTAAATACATGGAGCGTGCTACTTACCCCAACGCGCTTTGTTTCCGGTTTAAGCGACTGCATGTCGTTAGTATTAAACTGTTTTATGCCTCCGATGAACGAGTACAGTATTCTGGCTTTTTTGAAAACTTCTTTTTTTGCAACGTAGATAAAACGAATTTTGCATTTAAAAACAATTTTTGAAAGCTTCATCTCTACGGCTTCCAAAACCTTCCTTTCTCCGGGGGTCAAATTAAACACCTTACCGGAAAAAGGATTGTCCTGTTTTTTAAGCGCCTCCGGTGTCGGAATAATTCCAAGTCCCTGAAAAAGATGCACAAGCAACTTAAAAGGATAAGAAATAATAGACTCTGCGATTCCGGGCTTGGACTCAACCTTTTGTCCGGTGAGTTTTTTCACGAACGCTTCTCCCGCTTTACGAAACTCACTCTGCTCGATTGGCGTCAAAACTATTTGATACCATGCGCATTCTCCAGGTCCAAGTCGCGATAAACTCTCAAGAACAACGGCCATAGGATCCTTCAGTTCACCGGAAACTTTATCTTCAAACTCATGGAAAGTACGGATCGGATAAAAATCTTCTCTTACTTTTACCATCTCGACTCCGAACAAATCCCATTCCGGATCCGGGTACTGTGCCGGAACTTGCAATGTATAATCCTCTACTTCCGATATTTCCGCATCAGGATATTGGGCGTATATTGTAGCTTCGATCAAATCACGATATTTGCGAGTCGTATATACCAAGAAAATAACGCGGCCTTCCGTAGAAATGATCTCGACGCTGATCTGATCCTGCGTTTTTCCGTCGACCCACTTTTCCTTCACGCTATTCGAACTATGAGCGCCTGCAAGGTGGGCAAAAATGTTTTCAACGGCGCGAGGCGTCTGTTCCGTGACGCGAGGAACGCTTATGGAAAGCAAAATCCATTCCTTTTTCGCGTTGAATGCTCCTTGACGTAATTCGAGCCAGTAATGCGCCAGCGCCCAAAAAAATAATATGGTAACCGCAATCCAACCTCCGTTAATAAAAACATACCACATCGCGACGAACGGAGATTCGCCTGCGAGATCAAGAAACGCGTACCAACCTATCAACAATTGATCCATGTATTTAAGACAAGTATAGCACAAACGCCACCTGTCATTGCGAGGAGT
>JBBTQP010000081.1:0-2727 GCA_038065635.1 Patescibacteria group bacterium
CGGAGAGGGCGAGATTCGAACTCGCGGTCCGCCTGAGGCGGACGCTTGCTTTCCAAGCAAGTGCACTAGACCGCTATGCGACCTCTCCGCGATGCTTGAATATTATCGAAGCCACCAAAGAATAGCGGAGATAACGAGTTTGTTCAAGACCCTCGATAATCGCGATAATATTCAAACACCCGCTTATCTGTACGAATAAGCGGGTGTCTTTCTTTCTTTGCGACCCCTACTTCTTTAGCGGATCGTGTCCTGCTTTCACTTCTACACCATCGCTGTAACCGTCTCCGTCGGTATCCTTTTTAAGTGGGTTGGTGCCGTACTTATTCACCTCTTCCCCATCCTTTAGCCCGTCGCCATCTGTATCGGCAACTGTTGTCTTTGTTCCGTTTACCGTCTCATCCGCGTCAGACAACCCATCGTTATCTGTGTCTTTCACGGAACAGACCGGGGCCACTGCTGAAACCGCGCTTTCAGAGTAACCCGTTATGGACATTGAATCACTCGGGTTCGATACGGATACCAATGCCGTCGCTGAACTGAAATCAGCTGTCGCCGCAATATCCGTTCCGAATACGTAGTTCGTGTAGAAGGTATCATCGACGTCGTCAATCATCTTGTTCCACGTGTTTCCGTACAAGGCGATAGCCAATGCTTCCGTCTTTACCCAGCGAAGTACTCCGCCCTTCGTGACCGCGTAAACCTTGTTATCGGTTCTGAACTTGAGCATGCTGTGACCTGCTCGATACGTGACGTTCTTGCCGAGCGGGATACTTGCTAGATCAGCGGCGCTTACAATCTTTACTCCGGAGAAGTCGCAGTACCAGCTAAAGAATGATTTGGAATTCGGAAATGCGTGACGTCGTCCGTCTCCACCGAGATAATACACAGCACTGTCTTCCTGTGTCTTTGCGTTGCCGTCATCCTTCAACTTAACGAGGTTATGTACCACCTGTCCGATCGTTTGAATCTTAGCTAGCGAAACTGTATCGATACTCACCTTGACCGTCACCACCACCGTTGTAGTCGTCGCTACAACGGCTGGAGTCGTATACGAGTATCCTCCGCCACCACCACCGCCAGTGCTTCCGGTTGTCGCCGCGCTCGCCGCTGCGGCGCTATATGTAAGTGTGACAGTGTCCGAGGCCGTATCGGCGGAATAACCGGGGTCTGTGTAAGCCGTTGTACCGATACCGCTAGCTAGTAGTTCGAATGCGCTATTCCCAGGATAAGCGACCGTGTTTGCCGTCATTGCTATGCCGGAAGATCTGAATATTCCTGTCGAAGCGCCTGTTTCCGTTAAGGTTAACGAGTCGTAATCGCTTCCTGCCGCCACGTTAAAGTTCACCGGTATTGTAAACGTTTCCGCAACGCTTCCATTCATATTCTGATCGGTGTCTTGAACGGTAACGTAAACCGTTGCCGAATTAGTGTATGACGCTGATTCACTTCCAGCAGAATCCGTGAACAATACTGATTCCGCGGTGTGAATGAAGTTACCGGTAGTCACTGTGATTGATCCTGTATTTCTGATATTACCTTGAACAGTTAAGTCGTTAGCGCCCATCGCGAGAGTTCCGTTTGAATTGATATGAACGTTTCCAATGGCAGTCGTGCTCGCATTCAATGACACTGTTTTTGCCGCGCCCGGATCGATTACTAGGTTGTAGTAATTAGCGCTCGCAACTGTTTGCGTTTCTCGGAATGAAACCGTTCCGTTTGCCGGGTTGAAAGTTGCAACAGAAAGTTGTAATGGGATTCCGGCACCCGTAAACGTCGTAGTTCCGTTTCCAAGGTTTAGCGTACCGCTACTTAAGTGCATCACATTTTCTATGGTGCTGCTTACGTGCGACATGGTTACGGTTCCAGCCGATTTACTGATGTTAATGTTATAGAATCCTGTCGAACTTACGCTCTGTGCTCCGGCTCCGTTTAGCGTGGTAGTAGCGGTTCCTGGCGTAAACACACCTCCGTTGACTATGAAATCTCCGCCGACTGCAAATGCCTTCGTGCCAAGAGAGAGCGTACCTCCGGTGAGCTTAAATCCTCCTGTCGAAGTCGTATTACCTGCGAACGTTACGGTTCCAGCTGATTTATCGATAGCCAGAGGCCCAAAACTCGTGGAACTTACGCTCTGCGCTCCTGAACCGTTCAGCGTGGTAGTTGCATTACTTGGAGTAAACACTCCACCATTGACCGTGAAATCACCACCAATATCCAATGCTTTCGTGCCAAGTGCGAGAGTACCGCTTAAGAGTACCAGATTTCCTGTTGAAGTTACGTTGACTGTGGGAGTCACGGTTCCTCCTGACTTATTGATCGTCAAATCCTCGAAGTTGGTCGAGCTGACACTCTGTGCCGCCGCACCGTTGAGAACCATCAATCCGGTACCAGGCGTGAACGTACCTCCACTTACCACGAAGTCTCCGCCGATGTTCAAGCGATTCGTTCCTAACGACAATGTACCAGACATGACTTTTACTCCTGCCGTAGAAGTTGTATCACCTGTAAATGTTACGGTACCTCCATCAATTACAAGCCCCATGAAAGCCGTAGAGCTTACGCTCTGCGTGCCGGATCCGTTAAACGTCGTCGTAGCCGTACCAGGGGTGAATACTCCGCCATTGACCGTGAAATCACCACCAATATCCAATGCTTTTGTGCCAAGTGAGAGTGTACCGCTTAAGAGTACTAGATTTCCCGTTGAAGTTACGTTGGCTGAAGGTGTCA
>JBBTQP010000082.1:0-2425 GCA_038065635.1 Patescibacteria group bacterium
TCTTCCCACGGTATTACCTTCATACCCTCATTTTAACATGAGGAGTAAGGCTTCACCGTTATGAGCAGATTTATACTGGGCTCACGAACGTTTACCCAGCTCGCGTACCGCTTTAATAGGCGAACAGCCTAACCCTTGGGACCTTCTTCAGCCCCAGGATGCGATGGGCCGACATCGAGGTGCCAAACCTGGTCGTCGATGTGGCAATTATTTTCCTCATAATTTCTTATGGTTTAGACTATCCCATCATCCTTTTCAGGATGGCAACGTATTACCCTTCATTCGTACTTCATCCATATTCTGAAGAGTCGCAGGGCGACAATGTGTGATTGCCGTATCCTGCAGTCGTTACAGGGAAAGCTTGTATTGCATGCTCGGAATAATAAACGGCGCCACCAGTTTCCGCACACGCGGCATGCTAGTCGCACAAACTCTCAATCGATGACGATCTTTGTCACGATTAATTGTTGCCGTTATTCCAAGTTTAGCCTCTAGGATTCGAATCAATCTCTCGTTCTCCTTAAGAGAGAACGATTGAGTGTTCAATCGAAGTTGATTTTTGTCTCGTGCTCCGTCGTCCATTAGCCAAATCGCAAATGCGAATGGCGTGATCCACGCATCCGTTTCATAAGGAAGTCGTTTCTGACTCCCGATATAAAACATTTTGCGTAAATCGGTCATGGTCGGATGTGTCACGGTTCGAAAATAATAACTTCGCTGATACACGCGCGGTTGCGAATTTGTAAACGACGCAAGATGTGCATATTTCCAGTCAACGTATTCCTTTTGGGAAATACTGTGATTAACCCGAAATGCATATCCGCTCGTCGTTCGCGCCAAATGTCCATCTCCAAGGAGTGACCCGAAGATCAACTCTTTCTGAAGAGAGGTCATTGGACGCGTTCGCGCATTACGCGCCTTCATCGTTTCCATAGAGACAAGCTTTCTTACCCTCGGGATTGCCCTCTCTGAAGTATATCAGAGGAGGGTTTCCCCGATTTGAGTTGCTGTTTACTCTCACATTACTGCGAGAGGGAGCCCTACTTGACTCTTGGACCAGATCAGCCTGTTATCCCCGGAGTAGCTTTTATCCGTTGAGCTTCCGCCGTCCGATTTCGTACGGTCGGATCACTATGTCCCGCTTTCGCGCCTGCTCGACTTGTTGGTCTCGCAGTTAAGCCAGCTTATCCCATTGCGGAATCGCTCCGATTTCCATCCGGAGCTAGCTGACCTTTGTGAACGCCTCCGTTACTTTTTAGGCAATTGTGTTAACCAAACCTTTGGGATTTTATACAGCATCGAAGGAAGTATGTGCGGAATAATCAACGAAATAAATCTTTCAATTGATTCGCTTCCTACATAAATTTGTCTACCTTCTTTTTGCTCTCGAAGAGATGTTTTCACGCCCCACCTTTCAAGAAGGGCGTGCTGCAATCTCTCCAAGTCTCGTTTAGAGAATCCCTGCGTGTTCAAGAGAACCGTTCGATGCGCTTTGGACTTGATCGAACCGTCATCCATATACCATATCGCTAGAGCACGTGGCGTCAGCCAGCGTCCGATATGTTTCGGAACGACTTTTTTGGCGCCATCGTAGAACTGATGTGCAAAGAATCGCAGATTCCCAACGCTTAGCGTCTGGAATCCATACAATTCATACTCGCCGGACTTTCGTTGAAAATCAACGTGTCGTATCCGCACGCGAGGAGATGTCGCGACCCATCCCATGAAATGACCGTACAGCCAATCCACGTATGCCTTTTGCTTCATCGTGTGTTCAATTTTTAAGCGATATGTTTTGCCACGATTCATGGTTTCAAGATGTCCATCTCCAAGCAACGTTCCGACCAAAATTTCATTTTGGATCGAAGTAAGTTTCAAAGATGTTTTTCTTTCTTCCAGTTCTCGTGTGAACATAATATTTGGTACCCCGAAGTACATCGGGGTTCTTACGGTCGCCCGTAAGTTCAGACTATATCATCATCCCGCGGTATTGCGGGATGTCAAGCGTGTAGTCGTTGAGGAGCCCCTCCGCCTACGGCGGAAGGTTTCCTGCTGATTGTCCGCACTGGATGGATTCTTACTGCAACAATTTTGCTGCGAGTACCACCAGATACACCGGATGTTCCAGCATATAGCTCGAATGTGCGTCCGGCATCACTGCCGAACAGCCCCTGAAGATTCCTCCCCGACGTTAAGTCGGGGTGTAACGGAATGGAATCTTCGTTAAGGCAACCGCCCCAGTTAAACTACCCACCAGATACTGTCCCCCCATCCGGATTCACGGACGAGAGTTAAGAATCGCGAGAAAGCAAGGCTGGTATCTCACTGTTGCCCGAAGGCTCCCAGCTATTCTGAACATGCTAAATCGCGACCCAATATCAAGTTGTAGTAAAGCTTCACGGGGTCTTTTCGTCTGACTACGCGT
>JBBTQP010000083.1:0-35240 GCA_038065635.1 Patescibacteria group bacterium
GATTTTGGGACGCGGCACTGTAAGAGTAGGAGATACAAATTCGGGTAATAACCCCCTCTAACTCCCCCTTCGCAAGGGGGAGGATCGATCCCCCTCCTTACGAAGGAGGGGTTAGGAGAGGTCGCGTCGAAAGGGCTTGACAACTCCTCCGTTCTCTGCCACGGTGGCGTTAGAACTTGGAGGTGAGTAATGGCAGAGACGGTGCAGGAGAGGTTGTACCAGGCGTTCATTTCAAGACGGTACGGCTTGCTTTCCGACGACACGTTGCTCGTAATGCTGGGCTGCATCCTACGCGGCGCGCCGCGCAATTTTGCCGATGTTCGGCTCCGAAGTTGCGAGGATCTGCGCAAGCTGACAGCCGAACAGGCCGAAGAAGCGTTCTGGATCATTCCGACGCTCGACATTCGCCACGATCCGAACGTGGCTCTCCAACTCCTCGCGGCAGAAATCCGCACCCCTCGAGCGTAACTGCTCACATTCCTTACGGCCCACCAGGGCTTTTTTGATACATGTATGTTCACTGCATCCGCGGTCACAACCGAACTTAAGAAAATCGGCTCTCCATCGAAAGCTAAAGCTTCCGCTTGGTTTTTTAAGACTGAGAAAGGGGAGTATGGGTTTGGGGATGTGTTCGTTGGCGTGACTGTGCCGGAGCAGAGGAAGATCGCGAAACGTTTTTCGGAGTTGTCTCTTGGAGAAATAGAGAAACTTTTGCGGAGCAAGATTCACGAATGTCGTTTAACGGCCTTGTTTATTCTTGTCGGGCAATTCAATCGCGGCGATTTGCGAACGCGATCGGAGATTGTCCGCTTGTATCTTCGAAATCGAAGCCGCGTGAATAATTGGGATCTGGTTGATTCTTCGGCGTCGTATATTCTTGGGCAGTATCTCCTCAGGCGAGATAGAAAAATTCTTTACACTCTCGTTCGATCAAAAAGTCTTTGGGATCGCCGAATCGCAATTATCGCGACGCTTGCATTAATTAAGAACGATGAATATTCTGACACGCTCAAGCTCTCGGAGCTTCTACTTCAAGACAAGCACGACCTGATTCACAAAGCTGTCGGCTGGATGTTGCGCGAAGTGGGGAACAAGTCGCTTGCCACCGAGGAGGAGTTTTTAATTAAACACGCGACAACTATGCCGCGAACTATGTTGCGGTATGCAACCGAAAAGTTTCCGGAGAAAAAGAGAAAAAAATTTCTTACAATTTTTCGATCTCCTTCAAGTCACCGTCTGGGATGTAGAGAATAAGAAGTCCGACGATGAAGCCGATGACGGCGCTTAGTTCGTGCCTTCCTTCGAAGAATGTGATGTCGATCGAATCCATGATGTACCAAATTCCGCGCCACACCAATACAAGACCGGTCGCAGTTAGGATATTGCGAACGAAGTAAAGCACCAGCGGTTCGTGGCGTTTTTTTCGGCGGAGGAATTTGAGCATGATGGAAGTATACACCAGCTGTGTCATTCCCGTGGAGACGGGAATCCAGACCGCAAAAATACGATTCCCTATGTTTCGAGGAAATGGATCCCCGCCTACGCGAGGATGACAGTGAGGGGATATGTTATACTTCTGACATGTTGATTGGGATTGAGGCGACGCGGGCTAATAAGTTGAAGAAAACCGGCGTGGAGTGGTACGCGTGGCATGTAATTCAGGAATTGAAAAAATTAACCGTGAACGACGGCAATTCTTGGGTTTTGTATTCCAATGAAATATTACGCGGCGGACTTGAGGCGTTGCCGTCGAATTGGTTTGAAGTGCGGGCGAAATGGCCGCTTCCTTACGGATGGACGCAGCTTCGGCTTTCTTGGGAAATGTGGAGACGTCCAACGGAAGTTTTATTTTTACCAGGCAGTACATTGCCACGCGTCTTACCGAAAAAGAGCGTGGTCACTGTGCACGACGTAGGATTCCATCGTTTTCCGCAGCTTTATAAAAAACGACAGGTGAGCATTCACGAAGCTGCGATGAAAGATATTCGCCGCCGCGCTAGTCGAATTATCACCGTATCCGAATACAGCGGGCGTGAGATTGCGGAAGCGTACGGAATAGATCCAAGTCGCATCGCCGTTATCCCGAATGGAATCGATCACACGATCTATCGTCCGATTCCTGATCGCGCGTCAGTTGATGAACGTCTGCAGCGATATCGCCTCACACGTCCTTATTTTATCGCCATCGGACGAATGGAAGCGAAGAAAAATCTCGTGACTCTCATCAAGGCATTTGATCTTTTTAAGGCGCGTCGCGGAATCGGCGATCCGCACTCGTTGGTTTTAGTTGGCATTCCCGGATACGGATACGAGGAAATAAAATCGGCGATCGCAAAATCTCCGTCGCGTTCGAGTATTCATGAGCTCGGTTATGTTCCGGAGATGGATTTACCCGCGCTACTCAACGCCGCGGAAGCTCTCGTGCATCCGTCTTGGTACGAAGGATTCGGAATACCACCGATTTTGGCCATGGCCTCCGGTTGTCCGGTGATTTCTTCCGATGCCGCGAGTTTGCCTGAAGTTATCGGACCTGATGCCGCGATTTATTTTCCACCGGACCAAGTCGAGGCGCTTACGATCGCGATGACTCGGATGGTTTCCGAACAAGGTTTGAAAGAAAAACTTCGGACTGCCGGAGTTGCGCGCGCGACAAAATATACTTGGACGAACACTGCGAATTTAACTCTGCCCGTGCTTTCCGCATGGTAATAATCGGATTATGAGCGACATAAAATCAAAGCTTCTGGAATTCGGGATGTCCGATAAAGAGACGAACGTGTATCTCGCCATGCTTGAACTTGGTCCGGCGAGCGTTCAGGATATCGCGAAAAAAGCCGGCGTCAATCGCGCTACAACCTACGTGATGCTTGAGACGTTAAAGAGACGCGGCCTAATGTCCAGCGTTGAGCGTGGAAAAAAAACAGTGTTCGCGCCCGAGTCGCCGGAGCATTTGTTGTTCCTGATGAAAGATGAGATTTATCGAACCGAAGAAAAGAAAAAGCGGCTTGAAACCGTGTTGCCGAATTTGATGGCACTTTTTCGCGCGGTGGAGGATAAACCGAAGGTGAGATATTTTGAGGGGGAGGAAGGTGTAAAAGCCGGACGGGAAGCTATGATGGAATTGACGCGTGGAACTGCGGCAGGCCGCGTGTTCATACACTACGATCGCAATATGATTGAGCTCGCACAATACAACGAAGAGACACGTCATAAATTGTCTACGAGTGTTGCCAGGGCGAAGGTTTTATATTCGATAGATGACGGACTTAAAGTTCCTACTTTTGCAAAAAACGTGGAGGCGCGACAAATAGAAAACGATGCCGCGCCGTTTCACGGAGAGTGCGATATTTTTGATAAATTCATCGTGGTCGCGACAACGCGGACTCGTCCGATCGCCGTAATTATTGAAAGCGAAGATATAGCCGGACTTTTCAAAAGTTTTTTCGATCTGCTTTGGAAGACGGTAAAAGTATAAAATAAAAGCGCCTTAGAGGCTGGCTCTTACGGCGCTGTAGTAGAAAGGCGGACTAGCTGCTGGTTTGCATCGCCTAGTTTGGGAGCGGCGCCAGGATTCCTCTGAACCCTGGACACCTGTAGAGCGTCAGCTCCATGTACTGGCTGAAACCCCCGATCCCGCAGATCAGCGGTGGGGGCGTGGCCTCGAGATAGGGGAGGTGCCAGTGATGGTCCATCCCGTTACCCGCGGTCGTATTTTCGCTTTCCAGCATTGTCGCTACCCTTCTCTCTGCTTGCACAACCGATTCCGCTCGGTCCAGCGTAGCATCTGAAGGTCGCTATAGGCTGTTCAATCCGCACCGGGATGGTGTGGAGTATTTTTTCCGCTTCTAGTCGACCCTGCCGCTAACCATTATTGGTGTGATGCTTCCATGCCACTTGTTTTGTCGGGTTGTAAATCCGACTGTTAAGGAGCGGTGTTGGCAAACGGAGTATCGGCAGCGCCTGCCGGATGCCTCCTAGGTGTTCGCGAACAAAAACAAATATACGCCACTTTGTAATAAATGTCAACAATATAAGCATTTGAGGGATATGGCCGTGTGTCAAAGGGTATTGACAAATATACGAAAATATGCTATTTTATCTAACCAACTCTGTATCGGTTTTTGCCCTTTGACAGCAAAGGGTTGGTATCAACAAGTTCGGAGGTAAGAAAAGTGTACAAATACGCAACTCTCGTGGCCGTGCTCTTCTTCGTTTCGGGGTGTTTCCTGGACGAGGATCCGCGGTCGCGACGTAACCACGGCTCGGACACGAGCGACAACGGCGGCAACGCCAACACCGGTGGAAGCACCGACACCGGCGGAACCACCAACGGCGGCGGCGCAACGAGCGTCGGCGGCGAGGGCGGTTCGGGCGGATCCGGCGGAGAAGCCGGCACGGCTTCCGGCGGCAGCTCCAGCAGCTCCAGCAGCAGCTCCGGTTCGTCGAGCTCATCCAGCTCGTCGAGTAGCAGCACCAGCTCCAGCAGCTCGAGCACGAGCACGTCCAGCTCGTCGAGCACCAGCACCAGCAGCTCGAGCAGTACCAGCTCGTCCAGCTCAACCTCGGGCAACCCGGTCATCGGGACGCTGCAGCTCAAGGTCATCAACCCGGATCAGACGACGAACAAGACGTTCTACCTCTGGGGCGACGAAGAGCCGTACCGTCCGGCCGGACTGCACTGGGGCAACCCGACGCTCTCGTCACCTAGCCCAGTCACCATCGCCACATTCCAAGTGCAGATGGCCGAAGGGTCGGACCTGATCTTCAACGGCCGTTCAGGAGGCGTGAATCAGGAGGGCGGGGAGTGGTGGTGCAACAATTCCACTTCCATCAAGACGGTGCTCATGGCCGCATGGTGGAACGGGAAGTTGCTCGCCGGCAAGATCGTTCCGGTCCAGAATCCACAGAAGACCGGATACAACTGCAAGCTCACCGCCACCACCGTGCAGTCCTGCCCGACGAACGACAAGGATTGCGATGGGTCAACGGTGCCCAACGACTGCGACGACGCAAACCCGTTGGCATATCCAGGGCAGGTCGAGACCACGGGCGACAACGTGGATTACAACTGCGACAACTTCCCCGACATGTCGGACTGGCAGTACGCGGTCTCCGGCATCGGTAGCGGCTACATCGTCCAGCTGGTGGACGGGAAGTCGTGGGCCAACGGCGACTTCCAGACGACCTACGCCATGGGGCTGGTCTCTGGCTCGTACGTGGCAAAGGTCAGTCCCACCAAGGCGCCGACTGAGTACATCGTCCGCTACCGGTGGACGAGCAGCGACCCATGGCTGTGGAGCACGAGCCAGAACGGGAACTCGTGCATCATCCACATCCCGCATCTTGTGACCGAGTTGGGGAAGAACACCGTGATCCCGTTCACGGCCAACCCCAACTACTACTGCCACTTCGTGAAGCAGTAGGAAGGAGGGCTCTCATGCCGCCGCATCGTTTCGACTCGTGTCGATTCGGTGCGGCGGCTTTTAAAATAATCGAATAGAGAAAATGTGAATATGTCATCCTGAGCGAAGGCCTATCAAAAAAATAGAACAATGGCCGAACGAACGGATCTTCAAATCGGATGTACCCTCTTCGCTCTCGGCAGGTGTTCCAAATTGAAGATCCTTCGGTCGCTCCGACTTACCCTCAGGATGACAGGTAAATTTAAAAGCCCCCCATGAGAAGCATGGAGGGCATGTGTTGAGCGTGCTACGACTACGGGAGCGTTGCCTTCCCGTTTTTTTGCGGGTTGAGCTGATCCGGGATGTTCGGATCGTTCGACACCATGGTGAAGGGGATGTTCCCTTGGGTGTCGGTCCAGAACGAATGGCCGTTTTCGGTCCCACATCCTCCGTACTGGTAGTTCGCCAAGTCTGCCCAGTAGTAGACCCCGTTACCTACCGTGAAGTAGATCACGTCTCCACTGGTCAGCAGCGGGATCAGGCATTCGAGCACGCTGTCAGCCGGGTTGGTATCCGGGCAGACGTTGCACGCTGGCGTGCCGAATCCTGGGCTCGTCTTCCAGCAGTCGTATTTGCCTTGGACGTAGAACTCCAGAGTGAACGGGCCGTATTGTCCCAGAGCTTTGTTCGAGTCCGCGATGTAGCAGAACCGAGTGAGGCCTGGGGCGACCGGTCCCGTGCTGCACGATCCGATGACCGTGCCTTGCGGGATTGCGCACGTGTCCGTGGTGGTCGACGAGCTGGTCGTGCCGCTGGAGCTGCTGCTCGAGCTGGTCGTACCACTGGAACTCGACGAGCTGGATGAGCTCGACGTGCTGCTGCTCGACGACGAGCTGGTCGTACCGCTGCTCGAACTGGACGTGGTCCCGCTGGAGCTGCTTGAACTGGTCGTACCGCTACTCGACGTGCTGGAGCTGCTGCTCGAGCTGGTCGTGGTTCCGCCGCCGGACCCGCCGGTGCCCTGGTTGGGGCAAGGGCTGTTCATGTTGGCGACGACGACCAGTTGGCCGCCGCAGCACTTTAGGGTTTGCTGCGTGTTGGTGTCCACGCAGACGCCTCCATCCGGAGAGCAGGAGTGACCCAACGTGCAGGTGTTGCCCGTGCTCGACGTGGTCGTACCGCTGGAGCTGCTACTCGAGCTGGTCGTACCGCTGGAGCTCGACGAGCTGGAAGAGCTCGACGTGGTCCCGCTTGAGCTGCTCGAGCTGGTCGTACCGCTGGAGCTCGACGAGCTGGAGCTACTGCTCGTGTTGCTGCTCGTCGTGCTTGAGCTACTCGAGGTCGTTGAGCTACTGCTCGTGGAACTCGTGCTGCTCGTGCTGGATGAGCTGCTGCTCGACGAGCTGGAAGAGCTCGAGGTGCTGCTGCTCGTTGACGAGCTGGACGTGGTTTCGCTGGAGCTGCTACTCGAGCTGGTGGTTGCTCCGCCGGAACCGCCGGTTTCGACGCCGCCGCCGCCTGAACCGCCTCCGCCGCACGAACCGACTTCTTCGGTCGCGGTCCATGCGTCGTAGTCGCAGGTGAGGGCGCCGTCGCAGATGACGTCGCACTGATCGTAGCCGGAGCAGTCGAGTCCGACGTACTTGTCGAAGCACGACAGCTCTTGGCCGCCTGCGCCACCCGCGCCTCCAGCTCCACCGGCTGGTGTGCTTGAGGTAGTGGTGGTCGTGCCACCGGATCCTGACGTTGGGCAGTCTCCTGCGTCTTCCGGATTCGCCAGTGCTAGGACGTTGTCGGCGCCACAGAAGAGCTGGCGCTTGCATTCGTCTTCGCACACGGCACCAGGCATGGTGCATGAGTCTCCGACCCTGCATGCTGCAGGAACCGGATCGAACTGACCCTTCACGCACACGAACCGCTCGTTGCCGTTCTTGCACGTGAGGCCTTCCGGCGAACATGGCGCGTTGTCCTCGCAGCCGATTGGCTGGTCGGACGCCTGTCCGCCAGATCCCGTACCGAACTCCTCGTCGAACATGCAACCGTGCTGGCTGAAGACCGCGAAGGTAACGGCCAACGCGGCGATCAGGAAGGTGAATTTCAACCGTTCCATCGCGTCTCCTCTCCTGGCCCGTCTTTGGGCCTGACTGGGGTACTAAAGCTAGGTCTAAGTTAGTAAAGGGCAGTAGCCACATCCAAACAGAAAATGGCGACTTTGTCAAGGCGATTTCCTCGCCCCCGCATTCAAAATATCGTCTCAATAGGCAACGGTTGGAGTTTATAAATAACCAAAAACCCGCTTCCTTGAAGGTTGCGGGGTTAGATTTAGATGAATCGTCCGTATGAATGCTCAATAGAGCCCTTAGGGAGCGGTTCGAGAATGCCAGCTAGAAAAGCATCGATTGCCAGGTTACTGTAATAATGACGGCAAGTAAGCGGATTGCAATCGCCATTCTGTAGATGGGCGTTAAGCTTCAGCGCGATCTCTTTATGTCTTGATCCGCCCCAGATGTTTTTGAATCTGGAGCGATTTATGTTTCCTATCGAATAGCCGTTACGCGACCAAGGAGAGCAAAGATAGGTCTCGCCATCCGGATCGATACCAGCGGTATACTGCAGGGCGGCGATCCAGCAGCGTGAAGGTCGTGGTGGTGATACCCGGCTTTTTCCGATCACGGCATCAATTTGGTCTCTGTTCATGCCGAAAGACATCTTGAATACACGAGATACTTTAGCAATTTGCTCATTATCAAGCTCGACGTCTTGACCTGGTTCGAAATTACCTACGCACCGTACCAACAAGTTCGAGAGACCAAGATCGATGAAATAGCGCCGCATTTCTTCGAGCTTGTTATAGTTATCTCGACAGACAAGGATTTTAACACCGAAGGTGAAGTCGGTATCAGAGTCCGTCTCACGCTGGACGCCGGCTTTGAGGTTTGTTTCTACTTTGAAAAATTGTTTTGGGTTTGTACGTGTGACCGTTGCGTAAAGCTCTGGCGTGTGGGCAACTACGCTGACGTTAATATAGCGCAGAAAACCGTGTTGCAGAATTTTTGGTGTTAGGTAGCGTTCCAGTAGTACGCCGTTAGTATGGAGACCGATGCGATAGGGTGCTTCGGTAGTAAGAAGATTATTCAGCCCTTAACCTTCATATGCCAATGGTTCCCCTCCACCCGCTACAGAAACGCCTCGAACGCCGAGCGATTTCATGTCTTCTACGATGTCGCTGAAGCTTTTGTCAGAATAACCTGCATTTGTGCGACTGTTTACCTTATTGCGTTGAGCGTTGGAACAGAATGTACAGGAACGTACACAGCGCGAAGTTGGACACAGTGCGACTGAAACCGGGGGAATCACCCGTTGGATTATGTCCGTTTTATTCGGATCATAGCCCGCAAGCCGTTCAGGTAAGTAAAAGAGCACGCGACGAGTGATGAGTTGTTTGCCTTGTTTTGAGTATACAAAGCTAGTGACGGTGTTATTCAACATCTCAACCTACCACTTTCCACCGGCATAAGTGCCGGAACGATACTCGTTTATCCGTCTCAAGGTTGCCGAAGAAGTCCCATCTGGAGGATTCTCCAGATCAATGAACGAGTGATCCTCTATTTCGATTCCACGTTTCATTGATCCAACGTTCTCTATATCACAGCCAATCAAGAAAATGTTATCCTTTTTCCCCTCGATGAGATTAATGTAGGTGCCGAGCAAGATATGGTTTTTTGATTTTATGCCACACTCTTCTTCGAGCTCACGACGTATAGCGTCTGTTGGATTTTCGTTTTTTTTGATTGCGCCGCCTGGAAGATACAAGTATTCATCATAACGATTTTTTATCAGCAGGATTTTGCCGTTATGGGTTGCGATGGCTTTCACGCCATATGTAGTAGGTCGCGCAATCCTCCAGTAGAGTTTGCGGAACCATGTCGCTATCTTTAGGATTGTCGTTAATGCCATAGTAATAACCTCATTTGTTGTCAAAGTACATCATTATCTACTAACACGGATAGTCATGTGAGTCAATGTAGATATAGCATCTTTGTCAAGGTGATTTCCTCCCTTTTGTGCTATTCTTTGCGTTATGTCCGTCCTTTCGTGGGGATTTTTCGTTGCGCTCTCGGTCAGTGCGATTTTTATTGCTCTCGGCGTCCCTCTTGGACCGCTTCTTGCGGTTGCGGTTTTGTTCGCCTTTATTTTCGCTTTTCGGTACACATACCTATCATTTTACCTCGCGTTATTCTTCACTCCGTTTTTAGGATTTTTGGTTTCCATTCCAACCGGCGAGCTGGCATTCGGGAAGCGTGCGTTCGGTGGATCCATCGACATCAGTGTCGCAGAAGCCATACTTTTGATCGTGCTGGCAGTTTGGGCGATTAAGATTTTGCTACTTTGGGTGAAGCGTCATGACATCAATTGGCGACCGAAACTT
Source organism: Patescibacteria group bacterium (assembly GCA_038065635.1). Lineage (GTDB taxonomy): Bacteria > Patescibacteriota > Patescibacteriia > 2-12-FULL-60-25 > 2-12-FULL-60-25 > JAHJFW01. Next base: position 9,832 of record JBBTQP010000083.1, read on the forward strand.
CCACTCGTGGGTTCATACGCTTTTCTTTTCGCGGCGCATCTTTTATCCGCGTTTTCTCCGCTTGAACCTGATCCGATTTTGACAACGAAATTCGCACTGCGTCCGGTTTTGTTTTGCTACCTCGCGTACGTCGCGCTTCCCGTAAATCTTTTGCGATCGCGTCGCAGATTTCTTGTGGCGCTGTACACAGTTGTCTCGGTTGGAACTATCGCGGCATTGAACGGCGCGGCGTCACTTTTTTTTGTGGGTCCGGAAAGCCAATTTCTTCGACGCGCGCATCCTCTTCCTATTTTCGGCATTCCAGCTCTCGGCGACAACCACAATCTTCTCGCGGAATTATTGGCGGCTACAGTTTTTGTAACTCTCGCGCTCGCTTATCTCGAAAAGAAACCGCACATCAAACGATTGCTTTTCGGATCAGCCGCGCTTCAACTCATGATCGGACTTCTAACTTTTTCGCGCACTGTCTGGATCGTGTTTCTTTTGCAAGCCGCGGCATTGGCGTTTATCGAATATCGGCAGACCGTGAAGAAGCATCTGTCTACGATTCTCGCGATAATACTTTTGTGTATACCGCTGGTCGGAATAATGTTGAAGATCGGAACTTCAAATGTTGCGGAGAGCAGCAATTCCACTCGGTTCGCTTTGATTGAAATCGCATGGGAAGTTTTCAAGACCAGTCCGCTCATCGGAAGCGGCGCAGGAACTTTTGTTGATCGCGTTGGGTCCGCGCAGGTGTTCCGTCTCGAATATGGAGAGCCGCTGGATTCGCACGGAGTGATTCAAAAACTCGCGGCCGAAACTGGGATCGTTGGCGTTGTCGCATTTATCTTTGTAATAATTTCGTTCGGTCGTTTGATGACTCGGTCCATTCGTAGATTGTCGGACGGACCGGAGAGGAACGCGCTTTTGTATCTCACCGTGGGCGCGGCTGGCTCGGTGTTTTATCAGTTTTTCAATACGAATTATTGGACCGCGAAAATCTGGCTTCCTGTTGGTTTGGCGGTCGCTGCTACGTTCGTGCTTCTGCAAAAAGAGGAAAAAGATCAAAACATTTTTTCATGAAAAAACGATCCGCATCGCGAAAGCCATCGATAATCTATGTAATGCATGGGCTGGAGTTGGCTGGAGCGGAAAAGATTGTGACGGAGTTGGCCGCGCGGCTTTTGGAAAAGGATTTTGATGTAATGGTGGTTGCGGTTTTAACCGGCGGTCCGTTGGAGCGCGTTTTGTCTAACAACGTAATTCCATACAAGATCATTCCTCGATGCGGCGTGTTTGGACTCGGAACCGTTCGCGCGCTGTACAAACTGTTTCGAGAAAAGCGGCCGGACATTGTCCACACACATTTGTTTCTTGCGGATACGTGGGGGCGATTGGCGGCGTGGCTGGCGAGAGTTCCGGTCATTATCTCGACCGAGCACAATATAAATCCAAGCTACGGTACAGCGCATCGCGTGATCAACAGTATTATTTCGCGAATGACAACGGTTCATGTGGCGGTTTCGCAAAGCGTGCGCAATGTTCTCGTTCGCGAAGACAGCGTTCCATCTAAAAAAACGCGAGTGATAGTGAACGGAATCGATCTCAAAGCCATTTTGCCGCGCGGTACCCGTCCATTTCGAGACATCCCGCATCTAATTTCCGTGGCGCGGCTTTTTCCGCAAAAAGATCACGCGACGCTTTTGAAGGCGCTCGCTCTCATAAAACGTCCGTGGCGACTTCGTATCGTAGGCATCGGTCCGTTGGAATCCGAATTGCGAGCGTTAGCCGAACGCCTCCATATCGCGGCGCGAATCGAGTGGCTTGGTGAACGGGAAGATGTTCCGGAATTGCTCGCGGATTCGGATGTGTTTTGTTTTCCGTCTCGGTATGAGGGATTGGGACTCGCCGCGATCGAAGCGGTGGCGGCAGGCGTTCCGCTTATCTCATCCAACCTTCCGTGTTTGCATGAATTACTTCACAAGGACGATGTGACATTCGTTCCGATCGGTGACGTACCGGCGTGGTCTGATGCGATTAGAAAAACGCTTGATGATCCTGCGGCCGCGATAATTCGCGCAAGCCGAGCGGTTCCTACTGTGGTTGCCGCGGCATCCGTCGAGAGAATGGTGGATCAGTACGTGAAGCTTTATAGTGAGATGATTAAAAAATATGGAGATTAGAATGTCATTGCGTAGCCAATATACTAAAGGGCGTGGCAATCTTGTCCAATCCGTCATTGCGAGTAGCCAGCAGGCGACGTGGCAATCTCATAGAAAAAAAGTATTACTCTTACTAGATTGCCACGTCGTTGCTACTCCTCGCAATGACGCCGCGACCGTATGAAAATACTTCACGTAAATAAATTTTTTGACCTTACCGGTGGCGCGGAAATATACGTGCACGGTCTTATGAAACGGCAGGTCGAGGCGGGGGACGAGGTGCATGCGTTTTCAACGCGGTCGCCGTCGAACCTTCCGTCGAAGGACGCGTTTCGGTTTGTGAAGCGATATGATTTGTCTCGATCGGACGGCGCGTCCACGGATGCTCGCAAGGCAATGAACTTTCTTTGGAATCGAGAGGCGCGGTTTGCTATGGAACAGACGCTCGATGAAGTTAAGCCGGATATCGTTCACCTTCACAATATTTATCACCATCTTTCATCTTCGGTTCTCGCGCCGATAAGAAGGCGAAAAATTCCGTGCGTACAAACGCTCCACGATCTGAAGCTCGCTTGTCCGAATTATCGGATGTACACGGAAGGCGCGCTTTGCGAGAGATGCAAAGGCGGACGATATTTCGAAGCCGTTAAACATCGCTGCATTTGGCCGGGTTTTCTACCGAATATGTTGGCGGCAATGGAAATGGGAATGACAAAGGCGCGGCAATCATACGAGAAAACCGTGCGCACATTCATCTGTCCGTCGCAGTTTATGGCCGACAAGATGGTCGAGTGGGGAGAACCGAAATCCAAGTTTGTGGTTGCGCGATCTCCGGTTGTTAGAAAAGAACTTGCGCATCGAGGCGGCGGATATCTTCTTGCCGTTGGTCGTTTATCGCTGGATAAGGGATATGAAGAATTGATACGAGCGGCATCGCGAGCGCCGGGAGTGCGAATAAAAATCGCGGGAATGGGGCCACTCGAAAGTCGATTGCGTTCACAGATAGACGAGTCTGGCGCGGCCGTGGATCTCGTCGGTTTTAAGCGCGGAGAGGAGTTGGAAGATTTGTATCGTAACGCCGAAGCGTTCGTCGCATGTCCAATCGGTTATGAAAATGCGCCTCTCACGGTTCTCGATGCGCTCGGTTACGGACTTCCGGTTCTTGCATCGCGCATCGGTGGATTGCCGGAGATGGTAGAGGATGGGAAAAACGGATATCTGGTTGAACGAGGAAGCGTGGACGCGTGGACGCACGCCTTGAAACGGTTTGGAGAAACAAAGGAACCGCAAAGAGAAGAAATGGCGCGTCAGAGCGTCTCTCTCGCAGACAAGAGTTTTCCGGATTGGTCCGGACACGTTAATGAAATTCGAAAAATATATGAAAACCGATGAATGTCATTCCCGTGAAGACGGGAATCCAGAATCAAGTGGAATAATTCACCTTTTATTCTGGATCCCCGCCTCCGCGAGGATGACACAAGGGAGGAGAATGTCTCTATGATATTTGTTGATTATTTTTGGAAGTGGCCGGACGGATTGGTTTGGCGTATTTCTCGCAGTATCACGGAGAAGTCGCGTCGTTCGCGGTTTAGTCTTTTTATGAGGAAGTGTTCTCCATCGAGTTCCAGTCGTGTGTTAGACGTTGGCGTAGGTGAAGGGGAGGGAAGGTTTGTAAATTTTTTTGAAGAAATGTATCCGTGGAAGTCGAGTGTAACGGCGTTGGCGTTGACCGATCTTCCGGAATTCCGCCGCGCATATCCAGGTGTCACGCTGGTCATTGGCGACGGATGTAAGCTTTCTTTTGGAGATCGCGCTTTTGATGTCGTTTTTTCAAACGCCGTGATAGAGCACGTCGGAACAAAATCCGATCAGAAAAAGTTTATTTCAGAAGCGTGTCGCGTGGCCGATCGAGTTTTCCTATCAACTCCGAATCGTTGGTTTCCCGTGGACGCGCACACACTTATCCCATTCGCGCATTGGCTACCAATGCGTTGGCGAAATCGGATATACCATTGGTTCGGTCGAGATTATTTCGCAAGTGAAAAACGTTTGCGACTCATAGGAGAGAATGAGCTTCTTTCGTTGGTTCCGCCGTCGCATCGCGCGGTGTTGTTTCGCCAGAGAGTTTTTGGATGGACGTCGAATCTGAATCTCGTACTTACACGACTCGAGATCGTAAATAATACATCGTTGATGTCATTCCCGCGGAGGCGGGAATCCAGAATTAATAGAGAGTATTCCTTCTATTCTGGATCCCCGCATTCGCGAGGATGACACGAAAGGTTAATGATGATTGACAAAACGTCCATTTTTCGTTCTTATACGCACGATATGTTCCGCCGGATATTACTCACGATTCTAATTACGGCAACGGCCTGTTCTGCTGCGCCCACGGTTTTTGCTGCGCGCGGAACGCAGGAAGCTCCTAGACTTTTGAATTTGTATTTGGGATGGCAAATCAAGGATGCGGATCAAGCCGCGCTTTCACAGTGGGATGTTGTTGTGCTGGACATGGATATGCAGTGGCAGTCGCCGGAACGCATGCGCGAACTTCATATAGCGAATCCGGGCATAAAACTTCTTGCATACGTCAGCGCCGGAGAGCTTTCTGACGCGCGAGCTTTGGGAGATCCTACGAGTCCGAGCGCTCATCTTGCCGCGATCGCGTTTGAAGAATTTTTTATGCACGCGCCGGACGGAAGCAGGATGCAGTGGTGGCCGGGCGCGCATCTCATGAACGCAACGGATTTGGGGCCGACAATGAATGGCGAACGTTGGGCGGACGCGCTGCCGAGATTTATTTCGCAAGAATTGATGTCAACCGGATTATGGGACGGAGTTTTTTTCGACGCGGCTTACGGCGACGTGACGAGTTTTTTCGGAAAAAATATCGATCCTGACATGAATGGAAAAGCGAATGTCGCGGCGAACGTTAATTCCGCATGGCGTGCGGGAATGTCGCGGCTCATATCGAACACGCGAAAAGCGATAGGTCCGGAGAAAATAATCGTGAACAATAGTAGCTCCGCATATTCGTCTCAAGTGAACGGGGTTTTGTTTGAGAACTTTCCGCGATACGGATGGGCCGGTCCGTTTAAAGAGTTACAGAGTTCAATGCAGAAAAATGTTTCTCCGAAAGTCGGAGCCGTGAATACGAATACGAACAACACGGAGAGTTACGCTGATTATCGTCTGATGCGATACGGTTTGGGGAGTACGCTTTTGGTTGATGGTTATTATTCTTTCGATGCCGGAGATCGCGGGCATCAACGCGTGTGGTGGTATGACGAATACGATGCGGCTCTAGGACGACCGGTTGCGGCGCCTAAGCTCGTGCGCGCATCCGCAAAAGGCGACGGAAGCGGATTGTGGATAAGGACGTTTGAACGCGGAGCGGTCGTCGTAAATAGCGATACGGTCTCGCGGACCGCGGCTTTGCCGGGGACGTATGAAAAGTTGCGCGGAAAGCAGGACCCGTCCGTGAACAACGGGTCGCTCGTTCGTTCTTTGGATGTTCCGGCGGAAGACGCGCGAGTCTTGCTCGGACAGGCGGAGGCGGGTTTGATAAGGCAGAGCGCTTTTTTGAACGGCGATTTCGTTCGCGTATACGATTCATACGGCGCTCAAGCGCGAAACGGTTTTTTCGCGCAACGCGATGAAGCGCCCATCGGCTCCACGGTTGTTGCCGCGGATTTGGATGGAAACGGAGTTGAGAGTGTCGTATCTGCAAATAAAGGCGCGGTAACAGTTAAAACTCCTGGGAAAAACGACATCATATTTTGGCCGTTCGGAATTTCGTATAAAGGGAAATTATCGATTGCAGTAGGAAACGCTACTCGCGATTTCGCTTTGGAGATAGTGGTTGGACGAGATGGCGCTAAGCCGTCCGATGTCCGAATTTTTTCCAGGAACGGAAAGGAGCTGTCTCGTTGGATTGCGTACAATCCGTTTTTTTCCGGCGGTGCGCGAGTAGCTATCGGAGATATTGACGGCGACGGATTACGCGAGGTTATTACAAGCGCCGGTCCGGGAGGCGGACCACACGTAAAGATTTATAAAACCGACGGGACCGTTTGGGGCGGCGGATTTTTCGCGTTTGGAGAAGGGGAGCGCGGAGGAGTGAATGTGGCGGTCGGAGATGTCGATGGAGATGGAAAAGATGAAATCGTTGTCGGCTCCGGCGTCGGCGCGCGGCCGCGTGTGCGCGTTTTCGATTTCCGCGGTACGCTAAAGACGGATTTCTCTGTTGGAACGTCTCCAGCGTCAGGCGGCGTTCGAGTGTCTGTCGCCGATGTGAACGGAGACGGAAAAAAAGAGATTCTAGTCGGCGGCATTTCCGCGTTTTGATCAATTATGGCTATTTTATTAAATAATGTCATTGCGAGGAGTAGCAACGACGCGGCAATCTAATAAAAGTAATTATTTCTTTGATGGGATTGCCACGCGCTTTCAGTATATGCGCTCGCAATGACGAAGAAATGAGGATGTCCTATGATGAGTATGAAATTTTTTTCTCAAAAACCTAAACGTTCCGGTCTCGCGATTCACGCGGTGCAGGCGGCTCTCGCACCGTCGCGCGTTCTAACCTCTCATCTTCGCGAGTGGTTTTCTCGCCGCTACCATCGTCAGTACAGATTCTCGCGACTGGTTTTTGCATTTGATTTGTCGCTTCTGGCGATCGCGACGATGTTGGTGGTTTTGGATGTTTCTTTATTTCTATTTCCGTTTTCGCAAAAACAAATCGGGATCGATCTTGTGTTGCGAGCATCTCCTCTGATTTCCGAGACGCGAATTCCGATCGAGGTTGTACTTCGCGCAACGGATGGCGTGTCGCACGAAAACGTAAGCATCGTGTGGAATTTGCCTCCGTGGGTGGAGATCGTGAGCTCCGAACCGCCCCTTTCAAGTGGCCGTGTTGCAACAATTGGAACCGTAACTCCGACGGGCGAGAGCGTATCCAGAATAATCGCGGTTATTCGCGCGGCGTCTGAAACCGACGTTCCGTTCACTTTTAGAATACAGGAAGGCGCAGGATTTCAAGGCAGATCATTCACAGGATCAGAGTCGCGCCCGATTGTGAAAAGCGCGTTGACAGCAGTTCCGGCGATGGCGATTCAGGCAGTTGAGCCGAATGGAACCATTCCGTTTCTTGTAAAAAATAACGGCACAGTCTCGTCGCCTGCGGTCGTTTTGCGTTTGACCGCATCCTCCGGCGCGTCTCGTTCGTCTTTAGGACAAGGTAACGAAATTCGTTTCGGTGAAATCCCTCCCGGAGAAGAACGAGTCGCATATCTTACTGTTGTGCCTGACGAAGGCGCGACGCGAGTTGAGTTTCAATGGGAGCTTCAGGATTTATCGCGTCAAATTCATGTCGGAGAATTGAGTTTGGACATAGCGTCTCCAGTTGACGTCTCGGTTGAACCGACTTTGCGTTCCGTGCCAGGGAGATTAACGCGCATTTCGTACGACTCGAGCGGCGCGGCCGGAGTTTGGGTGTTTCATCCGCTTCAGGAAACGAATGCCGATACGCACGCACGAGTTTATGATATTTCCGGTGGAAGTGGAATCGTGAATGTACCAATGAGACAGGGGGCGCGAACGTCGGATACGGTTTGGTCCGTTATTCCTTTTGCAATCAGAAACGGAAGTACGGTTTTTGGAAAGCGCGAGGTTGGCGTACTCTCAACTCCATTTCATTTTCAAACAGCCGCACGATATTACGCGCAAACCGGAGATCAGATCGGCGTTGGACCGTTGCCACCGATTCACGGGGAGACCACATCGTTTTGGATCGTGTGGTCCATCGGTCCGACTGACGCGGAATTGAAAGACGTTTCGATTGACGCAACCCTTCCTCCTAATGTTCGCGCAACGGGAAAGAGCGCGTCAGAAGTCGCCGGCGATTTTTCTGTCAACGGTTCTGATGTGAGTTGGAGCATTCCTTCACTGCCGCAAACAGGTGACGCGCCAAAGACGTTTGCGTTCGAAATAGAAATAACGCCGTCCGCTTCGGACATCGGGAAATCCTTAAAGCTTATTGGCAAGAGTTACGCCAAAGCGACCGAGGTTCGATCAGGGGCATCTCTCGAAGCAGAATCTCCTTCGGAAAGCACGGACTTGGAGAAAGACGCGATGGCAAAAGGGATGGGGATAGTTCAATAAAAACTGTAGTTAAACTGTGGATAACCTTTCCCATGTCATTCCCGCGTAGGCGGGAATCCATAATCAGAAGGAATAATTCATTTTATATCCTGGATCCCCGCCTTCGCGGGGATGACAGTGGGGGGGGTTCCTTGCCCGCATTCGGTTTTCAATGTAACGTTATTTCACTCTATTGAGGGGAAATAATGTCGAATTTAATCGATCGTTACCTCCTTTTCCGGATTCGTACAAAACGAGATCCAGAGGCCTTCGCAAAGATCTATGATCGATATGTTAAGGCCTTGTTTCGGTTTGCTTTTTTGAAGTTGCCGTCGCGCGAAGAAGCGCAGGACGTAACGGCCGAATGCTTCACAAAAACGTGGGTTTATCTTCAAGAACACCAAACCGTGGTAAACGTTCGGGCGCTGCTTTATAAGGTCGCCCGTAATCTGATCGCCGACTACTACAGAAGCCGTCCGGAAGCACGCGGTGTCGGTTTTGTTGGGGGTGACGGAGATTCTGTAACATTTGAGCACGATGCAACGTCTTATTCAGTAGAGCCCGTTGAGGGTCGTGGAGAACGAGGGTGGGACGATAAGGGGCGTGGGCGGGACATGATCGAGGCCCGAGCCGAACTTTCGTTAATTTTGAAAAAGCTTGAATCGTTGAAAGAGGACTATCGTGATGTGGTCACATTCCGCTTGGTTGACGGTCTGGCATTCGAAGATATAGCGGACATTCTTGGTAAGTCGCGATCGAACGTCAGGGTTATCTATCATCGAGCGATCAAGAATTTGAAGGATTGAAAAAATTTACACATGTCCAGCGCATTACACAATCGCCTTCGAGCGTTGCGACTCCTTGAAGAGCGCATTCAGCCCGACGAGGCGTGGGTAAAACAAACCCGCGAGATTTTGCGTATGCAAGTTGCGAACTCGCTTCCAACAGAGCGCGTATCCGCGGTTTCGGCATTGCTGATTTCAGCCCGTGCATTTTTTGTGAAGCGAGCTTTTCCGGCAGTGCGCGGACCGGCATTGGCTATCTCATCGATTTTCGTACTCGCTTTCGGCGGTTCCATCGCATCGGTTTCAGCGGCGGAAAATTCTCTGCCCGGGGATTTCTTTTTTTCATTGAAGCTCGCGACTGAACAGGCGAGACTGGCTTTCACGTCAGGGAAACAGGAGAAATTGAAACTTAAAGTCGAGTTCACGAAACGACGCGCTGAAGATCTGAAAAAAGTTTCGCAGACGGACGACTCTTCCATGCCTGGGCGAGTTTCGCAGGCAACGGAAATTTTGAAGCGTGATTTGAATACTCTAAAACAACAACTCGATGACGTGAAAAGCGACGGAGCTCCTAATGACGTTGCGGATGCGGCCCGGCTTGTAGATCAAAAGAGCATCGAGGTGGTTCAGGTTTTGCAGGAGACAAAATCTTCTTTATCCGATGAGAGCAAGAAAAAGGTCGTTGAAGCTCAAGCGGCAGCGTCCGATGCCGGAGTGAAAGCGATCGAGGTCTTGACTGAGAAACATAATGAGTCAGAGGACGTTGTTGGAAAAGAAGAGATGGAGCATGTGATTCAGGATCATACGAAGGCGGTCGCTGACGCTACCGGGTCGTCCGTCGTTTCCACCTCATCTACGAGTTTGTCCGGACCTTCCGGAACAACGGTGTCGCTTAAGACGGCTGTAGAACAGATGAAGACGGCGACGCAACAGGCCTTTGCCGTTGAACAGCAGTCGCTGACTGATGGTATTGCGCAATCCGGGCAATCAACCAGCACATCCGGTAATTCGGTAACGGCGACTACAACGGCGACTACAAATAATTCCGGCACTACTTCGACTAAACCAACAACAACATCTACTCAATCAAATCAACCCACAACTAAATCTCCTTAATATTAAAATATCGTTACCCCAGCCAACAGGGTGTCTATCCGCGTAATGCCGATGGAAATCCTGACGGGCGGGGGAAACTCTTGCCCGCTCGTGTTTGCATCCTCGCCAATGACCCGAGTCTTAAAGGTCGACTCTCCGATTATCGGAGTGACTCGCGTCACTAATCACATCATAAGCGGTGTATTGATCCATTAAAGGATCGTTCACCGCAAAAAGCAAACCTCAAAAAGGTTATCTATGGTAAAAACTCTTAAGAAAGCATTCTCATCGTTTGTTGCGATGATGACCATCGTCTCGTCCGTTGGTTTTGGTTCGTTGGGATTTGCCAACGTAGCCACAGCCGCCACGCTCGTAGCCGGTGACCTCGTCAAAGCTTCAGGCGCCGCAGTGTACTACTACGGAGCAGATGGGAAACGCTATGTTTTCCCGAACGAGAAGACGTACTCAACGTGGTACGCGAATTTCTCATCGGTCAAAACCATCACCGATGCAGAACTCGCCGCTCTAACAATCGGGGGAAACGTTACGTACAAACCAGGTGTCAAAATGGTGAAGATCACCACAGACCCGAAGGTTTACGCCGTTGATAAAGGCGGATCCCTCCGATGGGTGGAATCAGAAGCTATCGCCACCTCGCTTTACGGTGCTACGTGGAACACGAAGATTGACGATGTTTCGGACGCCTTCTTCGTTAATTACGTAGTTGGCGCTTCGATTTCAGTAGCTACCTCCTTCGTTTCCGCTACGGTTACCGCCGCGGCAACCTCAATTGACGTAGACAAGAGTCTAACGACGACGACGGTCTCCGGTCAGTTGTCAGTTTCGCTCGCTTCAGATTCGCCAGCCGGGGCGACCGTTCCAAAGAACGCGTCTTCCGTTAAGCTCGCGAAATTCACCCTAACCGGTGGAGCAAGCGGCGCGACTATCAATGGTCTAACCGTCCACCGCGTTGGCGTTGGTGCAGCGACCGATTTCGCGAACGTATACCTATACGACGCGGACGGCGTACGCCTCACAACCGGTCGAACGATCAACTCATCGAGCCACACGGCAACGTTTAGCTCGCTTAGCATCGCGGTTCCGGCTAACGGTTCAGTTTCAGTCTACGTTTACGGCGACTTCTCAAGCCCAACAACGGCCGGTGGCGTTCACGCCATCGAGATTCCGGATGCGGCTTCAGTCGTAGTAAGCGGCTCGGCCACGATCAGTGGTACATTCCCGGTACGAGGAAACTCGTTCACGGTCGGTACCAGCTCATCCGGTCGCTTGGATGTTACAAAAGGAACGGTTCCGTCAAACCCGAACGTCGGTTCGGCTGACGTTGAAATCTCCAACTTCAAGCTGACTGCAAACACGAACGACATCTCGGTTGAACAGATTACGCTGTACCAGGCGGGTTCGATCACGAACACCGACCTCACCGACTTGAGGCTCTATCAGGGTTCAACCTTGATCGCTTCTGTCGCAGGCATTACATCTACGGGACGCATCGTCATGAAGTTCACCGCGCCGTTCGTAATCGCAAACGGAACGACCAAAATCTTCTCGCTTCGCGCGAAAGTCGGAGGTCGATCCAGCCGAACGATCACCACATACGTCGAATATACGACGGATGTAACGGCTATTGACAAGGTTTACAACGCAGGCGCTGCAGTCTGTATCGCAGACACGGCAGTCGGCGGTTGTACCTCAACCAGCCAGGGTTCGTTCGACGGTGATGAAAACGCTGCCGGTACAACGGATGACAACTTCATCATGTTGACCACGCAGGGTGGAACATTGACCAACGCATTCAACGGTCCTGCGACATCAAACATCGCAAAGGGTCAGCTTGGTCTCCCTCTCTACAAGTTCGCTCTTACAGCGGAGAACGCGGTTGAAATCCGATATCTTCGCTTCTCGGTTACGACCACTAACGGTTCGGCAGCGGCATGTGCCGTAAAGGGATCGGCCAGTACCAATTACTTCCGCAACATTCGCGTGAAGAATATGGACACCGGAACCAACGTAATGGGTCCGACCGAAATGTCTTCAAGCTTGGCAGCAAGCGCTCGCGGATCCGGTACGATCACTTTGTCCGATGCATTCAACATTGCAGCCGGAAAAACATTGAACTTGGCCGTCGCCGCTGACTTGTCAAACTCCGAAGATGCATCAGGCGAATTCTATGGCAACAATAACTGCGGATACGCCATAACGCTCAATGCGTTTACGACGAACGACGTTCGTATCGTGGACACTGGTGAATTCCTCGCCTTGACCGCGATCGTTCCGAACAACGCAGTTACCGGTAACGCGCAGAACGTGAAAGCATCAAGTCTTAGCATCGCGCTCGCAGGATCACCGTCCTCCGGGACACTGGTGAAGAAGTCGGCGAACGTTCCTGTTGCAGGCCTTGTGTTTTCAGCTGGTGCGCAGTCAGCTGTGACAGTCACGAGCATCACGCTCACCTGTCAGGCGGCTCTAGCGTCTAACGCGGCCTTCGGCACGACAGGCGCAAAGGACGCTTGCTTGGACCGTATCTCGTCTCTATCGCTTTGGAATGGCACAACGCAAGTTGGTGTAGCCAAGGCACCTGATACGACTTCAGGCGCAGCGCAGATCTCTAACACCAACCTGGTAATCCCAGCCGGACAGAGCATTAACCTCACGGTTCAGGCGACGTTCGGTTCAACGGCTTCAACAACCTCTCCGTACGACCAAATCGCGGTAGGTATCGCAGCCGACGCGGATGTACAGGCGCAAGATGCGGATTCCAACTCGGTAACCGCTTCCCGCTCACAAGGTGTAGATGACCAGTCAGATAGCGCTGCCCCATCGGTTAAGATGACGGTCCGCAACAGCGGTGTCGTCACTTACAGCACCGACTCCAACCCGTCAGCGACCATCGTGGTTGCCGGCAAGGACGTGTGGGTACCATTCGCTTCATATAAGGCCACTGCCCAGTATGAAGAAATGGAAGTCGACCGCATGACCGTTTTCGCATCCGGTACGGCTGCGGGAACGACGCATAACGCCGACAGCTCCGCCTTTACGACCGTGGCCGTTGCAAGCAACGGTGCGGTGAAGGCGTCTGACATCTTGAGCTCCGGCGGTACGAGCACAAAGGATATCGACCTTTCAGCAAACAAGATCATCGTTCCGAAAGACGGTTCGGTAACCTTCCAGCTGTGGGCAAAGATCTCCAACATTCAATCTTCATCGTCAGTTTCAGGTGCGACTACGGGTGTCCATCGCTCGGGTATGAGCCCGACCCTTGGTCTCCGAAACAACATCCAGACCGGCGAATGGGATTCGAACTACGCCAGCATGGCCAACATCCGCACAACGGGTAAGTCATCTGGTGAGCGCATATACGCCGCAGCCACAAACCTAACGCATGGAAATGCCTTCGTGACGCGCAAGACCAAGCCTGTCGTGACAAAGCAATCGCTTTCGTCAACGACATTGGCTAACACCGACCAGGATCTAATCAAGTTTCAGGTCGCTGCCGATGCTCAAGGGTCTATCGCCTTGAAGCAGGTCATGTTCACGATCTCGAAGACAAGCGCTCTTACGCTTAGCAGCTTCCGCGTGCGCAAGGGTTCGACCGAAATGAGCACGAGCGACTTCGCCGTCAACTACTCGTCTACGACGGGTGATGAGACGGATGTCGAATCCGGCTCGATGGCCACGACGCAGAACTCCGGTTACATCTTCGTCTCGTTTACGAACGAGGAGTCGATCAGCGGTTCGGGTAACGTTTACACGTTGCACGCAACCGTGTCCGGCGCTGTGTCAGGTCAGAACGTATCAGTCTCGTTTACACGCGACTCTACGTCCTCGATCGTCACCGGTTACTTGATGAGCAACGTAGGATACGGCAACAATCTCGCGACAAGTACGGAAATCTTCCATATAGATACCGCTGTCGCGCCTGATGCAACTACCTACGGCAACGTCAATGCCACCGGTACGTTCATGTGGTCCGATAACTCGGAAGTTCCGCACAGCTCTGCTGTCGGTGGATCCGCAGGATCACGCGACTGGACAAACGACGTCTACATCGAAGACGTTTCCCAGTCACAGACCCTCAGCTTGTAATCCTACGTTGGTCTGATCCTTACGGATTAGCCACGAGGAACCTACGGTTGAATGGTTACCAAGACCCGGCTTCGGCTGGGTCTTTGGTTTTGGCGGAGAATGTGTGCGAAGTATTTCAATTCGTGCGCTGCGGAACTCGCTGCGCTCGAGCAGTCCTCGCTCACGAACAGAATTTCCATACTCCCATTCCTTGTGGGCTTTTTGGGATAGAGTATTTCAATTCGTTCGCTGCGGAACTCGCTTCGCTCGGGCAGTCCTCGCTTACGAATTGAAATACTCTGCACGCACTTCTCCTTAGGGGCTTTTTGTTATGTCATTGCGAGGAGGCTTGCGCGACGTGGCAATCTAATAAGAGAGACTCTCCCACTGACTTTATGGACTTTACGACTCACTAGATGCTATCCTTTTTCCACCTATGACAAGACCAAACGCGATTAAGTGGCTTAAAGCTATAAGCTATTTAGGTATTTATGGTGGATTACTGATGCCGTTGTTTTTTTGGCCGGTGGTGATCTTCCCGTTCGTATTTTCGAAGTTGATATTTTTTCAGGTACTTATCGGCTTGACGTTTCCGGCATATTTGGTTTTGGCTTGGGCGGAACCACGGTTTAGACCAAAACCTACGATTTTGTATCTGGCAATTATTTCGTATTTTATTGCTTTGGCGGCATCCGTGATTTTTTCAGTCGATCCATCGCGATCTTGGTGGGGGAATCAGGAACGGATGAATGGATTATTTACGCTTTTGCATTTTTTCGCGTGGCTCTCAATGACTGTCGGTGTAGTTAAAACGTGGCCACAGTGGCGCAGGTTGATGAATTATGAAATTACGCTCTCTGCCTTCATGGCATCAGTAGCTTTATTGCAGAAACCATTCCCGAGTCTATTGTCGTTTCCGGCCGGAGAACGCGTTGGCGGTTTATTAGATAATCCTATCTACATGGCTGCCTACCAGATATTTAATTTGTTTTTTATAGCGCTACTTTTTCTAAAGCGCCCTTCTAAAAAGGCGATGGTTTATTACGGACTTGTAGCAGTGCTTGATATCGGGGCGTTTTTTGCAGCACAATCACGCGGAGCATTGGTTGGTTTAGGTATGGGCGTAATTGTTTTTGCTATCGCTTATGCGGTCATGACGCCGAGCAAGAAAGTGCGGAGACTTATGTTGGCCGGTCTTGCATTGTGTTTTGTTGGATACGGAGCCATTTATGCGTTTCGAGGGTCTGATTTAATCAAAAATTCTGAACTGGGTCGTCTTACAAATTTTAACGTGGCATCTCGTACTCGGTTTATCGCGTGGGAGATTGCGTGGAAAGGATTTTTGGAAAGACCTGTAACAGGATGGGGTTTTGATACCTATCATATTCTGTTTAATAAACATTACAATCCTGAGTCATTGCGTTTCGGATATTACGAAACATGGTTTGATCGATCTCATAATACGATCATGGATGTTTTGTCCATGACCGGAATTTTTGGATTCGTAACGTTCGCCGCAATTTTTTCCGCGCTATTCGTATCGGTTTATCGCGCACATAAAAAGAAATGGATAGAAATTCCGTTTACTGCTGTTTTACTGGCGCTGCCTGTCGCGTATTTCGTACAAAATTTGTTCGTGTTCGACCATCCCGCGGCGTTTTCGATGAGTTATTTTCTATTCGCGTTGGTAATAGCTTGTTCTTCGCAGGAGTTTTTGTCTCCGGCGAACGAACCTCCAGTGGATCCGTCAAGAAAGCCGCGTGCGGTTTCTTGGGGTTTATTCGGGATAATGCAGATACTATTCATTCTCGTTGTTTGGCGGTTGTCGGTTCTTCCGTTTAAGTCGTCGATAATTTCGATTCAATCGAACAACGCGTTCGCTCAAGGGCAGTACGAGCAGGCGTATTTGCTTGCCAAAGAGGCGTACGATATTCCCACTCCGTATCTTGACGAACAGACGTTTCTTCAATCAAGAAATTATATTTCTTTAGCCGGACAGGATTTGGAAAAGATCCCTGTTTGGCGAGCTTGGCACGACCTTATTTTAACTATTACGGATAAACATCTCGCAGATCACCCGGATAACGTACATCCGCATTTTATATATGCGCGATTTTTGGAAGCAATGATGCCGCGCGTTCAGAGCGATGGCGCTCTCGCTGATCGCGAGTATCAGAGAGCCCTCGAATTGAGCCCTGAGAGACAGCAGGTGTATTTTAGCTATGGACGCTTTTTGATAAACACCGGGCGTCCGGATGTCGCGACTGATATTTTAAAAAAAGTTACGTCGTTCGACGACCAGATCGGAGAAGCGCACTGGATGCTCGGAGTGCATCTTATGTACGACGTTAAGGATGTTGAACAGGGGGCTAAGGAAATTGTCGCATCGCAAAAGGTAGATGTGCGTTATGCATTGAGAGAGGCGCGTGAAGCGCTATTGTTGGCTCTTGCGTACGAGTCGGTTGGTGATAAGGATGGTTTGAAATCAGTGATAGACTCGTTATCCTCTCTTCCGCAGGGCGAACTTGAAGTTTATGTGCAAATCGCGCGCACCATGGAACGACAAGGACTTACGGCTGAGCGCGATAGGATCGTGAACGCGCTTTCTCGAATAGATAAAGATTTTGCTTTAAGAATTCTTCCGTTGCAAAACGGCACTGCAAAGAGCATTCAGGAGGCGCTAGATCTTTCTTCGAAAGACGGCGGAGTAATAACTGCGCCAATTAAAACCGAAACGGTCGCTACAAGTAGCGGAGCAGGACCTAGAAGGTAGTAGAGAGAAGTTCCATTGTTTTATCGAGGGCAGCTTTCCAGAGGAAGCGCGTCTCCATCGTTTTTCTCGCGTTGCTTCCGAGCGAGTTGCTGCGATTCGTATCTGATAATAAATTTATTATCGCTTTTTTTAGCGCCGCAGCATCGTTTAATGGAACGATAATTCCGGCATCCGGTTCGAGCATCCATCTGCACGCACCAACGTCCGTGGCTATGCATGGAAGTCGCGCGGCCATGGCTTCAAGAAGTGCCCACGGCATACCTTCTTTTGATGACGGAAGTACGAAAATATCAAATGCCGGAAGAAGCGAGACGGCGTTTGCGCGGCGTCCGGCTAAAATTACTCGATCATTAACGGAGCAGTTCGCGACAACTTTTTCCACTTTGTCGCGGTCCGGTCCATCGCCGATGATCACGAGCCTCATGTTTTCGTGTTCATGCAAAAGCGGTGCCATTGATTCGATGTACCATGGGATGTTTTTTGCCGGATAAAAGTTAGTCACAGATCCGATTACAAAATCTTTTTCGTCTACGCCGAGTTCTTTGCGTGCCGCATCTCTTTGCATAAGCGTGCAGTCGAACGATGAGACGTCTATGCCATTCGGAATTGTCAGCAAGCGACCTCGTGGTTGAATGCCGAGATCTTTCGCGATCTTTTCATCTCCTGGATGAACCGTCACGATTATGTCTTTGTATTTTGCGGACCACCGTTCGCTCCAGAGATAAATGGCGCGTTTTAATTTTCCGATGTTTTCAAGAAACGACCAGCCTCCTATGCGATAAATTACGCGAGGTACGCGTTCGAGATGCGCCGCGAATGAGCCGATGACACCCATTTTTGAGCTGTTTAGATGTATCGTCGTAGGTCTTATCTCTCTTATTAATAGTCTTATTTCGTGAAGCGCGGCAAGGTCGTGGAACGGTGAGATCTCGCGTTTCATTGCTTTAAGTTGACGGTAAGGAATGCCTTCTATTTGACAACGCCCCTCAAGTTCACCTATGTCTCCGGCGGCAACAAGAACGCGCATACCTCTATTACGGCACTCGCGCGCTGTTTGGAAAACGAAATTTTGCGCCCCACCCCAATCAGCCGTAGTGATGAGAAAAAGGATGCAAGGCTTGGCTAATGGCATAATTACGGTTAAGATAGAGATTAGTCCATAAAGTCTGTAAAGTCCATAAAGCCTGTAAAGTCAGGACGTTATTATGAATATCGAAAGGTTTGAAGATATCATAGCTTGGCAGAAGGCGAGGCAACTCACGTTGTTTGTTTATCAAGATTTTCAATCAGTAAAAGATTATGGTTTTAGAGACCAAATCCAGAGAGCATCAGTTTCAGTGATGAATAATATCGCGGAGGGGTTCGAACGAAAGGGAGACAAGGAATTTTCAAAATTTCTTTACATAGCCAAGGGCTCGTGTTGTGAAGCTCGTTCAATGCTGTACATAGCAAAAGATTTGAAATATCTGTCGGAAGATCAATTCAAAAAATTATTTATTTTATCCGAAGAGATAGCAAGAATTTTATCAGGTTTTATCTCCAGCATCAATTGATTTTACAGACTTTATGGACATTATGACTTTAGACTTTTAATATGTGCGGTATTGCAGGGATAATTACGAAAAATGGCGCAGTTCCAGACGAAGTGCAGCTTCGTAGTATGTCCGCGTCCGTAGCTCATCGTGGGCCGGACGGGGAGGGGATTTGGTTACAGCCGGGCGTTGGGTTTGCTCATAGGAGATTATCGATCATTGATTTATCGCCGCGCGGCAGACAGCCCATGCACGATTCACGGGTGGAGATCACAATTGTATTCAATGGCGAGATTTATAATTATCGCGAATTAAAAAAGGAACTTGATGCTGATTGGAAATCCGACAGCGACACCGAAGTTATCCTCGAAGGATATCGAAAGTGGGGAGATGACGTCGTGAATCGTTTGCGCGGGATGTTCGCTATCGCGATTTGGGACGCGCCGCGGAAGCGTCTTTTGCTCGCAAGAGATCGAATCGGAAAGAAGCCATTATTTTTTACACGAGCATCTTCAGGGGATTTTTTGTTCGCATCCGAAATCAAGGCGTTTCGCGGAATAACGGATCTAAAACCGGATTGGGACGCGATTCGATTATTTCTCGGATTGCAATACGTTCCTTCTCCGAAGACGGGATTTGAAAATGTTTTTCAACTCGAGCCTGGGACGATTGGAGTTTTGGAGTCTGGGGAATGGAAGATGCGTAAATATCATGAATGGTGTGAAACGCGCAACACGAAATACGTAACATATTCGGTAAAAGAGATCGACGACCAAATTCGAACCAAGTTGGATGAAGCTGTGAAGATTCGTCAGACGGCATCCGATGTTCCGGTCGGCGCTTTTCTTTCAAGCGGAATCGATTCGGCGGCAGTCGTTGCTTTCGCCTCAAAATATTCCGAGAAACCTTTGCAGACTTTTACAATGGGATTTCCAAGTGCGGAAATGGATGAACGCGCGGCGGCGCGAAAATTGTCGGAACACTTTCGCACGGATCACATGGATTTTGAGGCGCGACCGGAACATTTGCTTGAATTGATAGAAAAACTCGTTGATCATTACGATGCGCCATACGCGGATTCGTCAGCGCTCCCGTTATGGTTGTTGGCTCGTGAAACCGCGAAACAGATCAAGGTTGTACTTACCGGTGATGGCGGTGATGAAACATTCGGAGGATATCGAAGATACGTGGCGTTTCAGCGCGCATTGCAAATACCAAGCATCACAGCCCCGCTTTTTGAGTTGACTTGCCAAGTAACAAAAGATTCAAGATTTTGTAGAATGGCGGAAACAGTGAAGACGCATTCCTACGGAGAGCTTTTTTGCGGATCTTATTTCAATACGAAGAGTCTCAAAGAGATTTGTAAGGAAGAATTTTTGAGGCGGACGGAGGAGGCGGATGCTGTCCGTTTCGTAGGGGCGGGGTTCTCCCGCCCTGGCGCGGAAACCGCGCCAAAATACGATGGGGAGGGCGGGAGAACCCCGCCCCTACAGTCCGCGATGCTTTTCGATCTTACATCCTATCTTCCGGATGATCTGAACGTGAAAATGGATCGCGCGACCATGGCGTTTGGGTTAGAGGCCAGATCTCCTTTTCTTGATCAGGAGCTCGTGGAATTCTCGCTTTCGTTACCATTGAATCAAAAGGTGAATCATGGTATGACAAAGATTGCGTTAAAGAGAGCGTTAAAAGATATAGTCCCAGCATGGGTTCTGAATCGTCCCAAGATGGGATTTCAAGTTCCTTTGGCCGAATGGTTCCGCGGGCCGCTTGAAAAAATGCTGTGTGAACGATGTTTACATCAAAATAGCCCTCTTAATAAGATCATGAAACGAGAAGCGATCGAACGACTGATTGATGAAAATAAAAACGGAGCAGACCACGGCAACCGATTGTGGATGTTGCTGACGCTGGCGATATGGTTGGAGAAATATGAATAAAGTCTATAAAGTCCATCAAGTCCATAAAGTCGAAAGTCTTGGAGTTATTTCCTTGACTTTACGGACTTTATAAACTTTACGACTTTCGACTATTTATGCCCCACATTCTTGTCACCGGCGGCGCCGGGTTTATCGGCTCGCATCTTTGCGAAGAGCTTGTGAAAGATCCTCAAAACGAGGTTTTTTCGCTTGATAATTATTCGACGGGATCGGAGAAGAATCATATCGAAGGTGTAGCGTATATCGTGGGAGACACCAGAGATATCGAAAGAAAGATCCCGTTCGTTCCGGATTTCGTTTTCCATCTCGGAGAGTACTCTCGTACATCGGAAAGTTTTAAGGAACCAGAAAAGACGTGGTCGCATAATATTGAGGGGACGTTTCGCGTGTTGGAGTTTTGTCGCAAAAACAACGTAAAGAAAATTTTATACGCGGGTTCGAGCACGAAGCTTGCGGACGGAGGCGATGGCAGAAATCAATCGCCGTACGCGTGGTCAAAAGCGATAAATACGGAACTTATACAGCGATATAACGAGTGGTACGGACTACCTTTCGTAACCGTATATTTTTATAACGTGTACGGCGGTCGTGAAATTCAAGACGGACCATACGCGACGTTGATCGGAATTTTCAAGCGGCTCACGCGCGAGAAAAAACCTTTGACTATCGTTACACCGGGAACGCAGCATAGAAGTTTTACTCACGTTGACGATATCGTCCGAGGAATTATTTTGGCTGCGGAAAAAGGAAAGGGTGACGGATACTGCCTTGGACCGAAAACAATGCATACGATTAGAGAAGTCGCGGAAATGTTCGGCGGCGAAATTCAGATGTTGCCTGAAAAGCCGGGGGACAGAAAGACTGTCGCAATAGATCTTACAAAGACGGAGGAGGAACTTGGATGGAAGGCGGCGATTCGTTTGGAAGATCACGTGAGAGATTTTTTGAAGAGTATATGATAGCTTGTTTGTCATTGCGAGCCCCAGCAGGGGCGTGGCAATCTAATCAGACTAGATTGCCACGTCGCACAATCCTCCTCGCAATGACACTCTCGAATAAGAAAGTACTATGAAGAATCACGTTATCGTTTTTTCCACCACATACTTCCCACTGGTAGGCGGGGCTGAAATTGCGATGAAAGAAATCACGGATCGTTTACCGCATTTCGAGTTTCATTTGTATTGTGCACGAATAAAATCAGGCCTCCCGAGCACGGAAAAAATTGGAAACGTCACAGTCCACCGCGTTGGTTTCGGTTATCCGATAGATAAGTATTTGCTCCCTCTATTTGGACCTGTAAAAGCGCTACTCACTACTCACTACTCGCTACCAACTATTACATGGTCCCTCATGGCGAGTTACGGAGGATTTGCCGCGCTTGTTTATTCTTGGTTTCGGCCGAAATCCAAACTGCTTTTAACACTGCAAGAAGGAGACCCTCTTGAGCATTACGCAAAGCGCGCGGGTCCATTTATTTTTTTGCATAAAAAGATTTTTCGTCGTGCGAATGCCGTGCAGGCGATAAGTCACTTTTTAGGAGCATGGGCGAAGCAGATGGGATTTCGTGGAACTCTAGTGATAATTCCTAACGGCGTCGATGGTCATCGCTTTACAAATGTACAAGCGCCAAAACGGTCAATGCGATGCGTACGGCTTCGTCTTGAGATGGGATTTATCGATTCGGATGTCGTTCTAGTTACAACGTCTCGTCTTTCTTTGAAAAACGGCGTTGACGATCTCATTCGTTCGTTGTCTTTTCTTCCTTATAATTATAAAGCACTTATCATCGGACAAGGGGAAGATAGAGAAAAGCTCGTCAATCTTACCGAACAAAATAATCTTAAAGATCGAGTTGTATTTTTAGGATCAAGAACACATGATGAACTGCCTGAACTGTTGCATGTATCTGACGTTTTTGTCCGTCCTTCTTTGTCAGAAGGATTGGGAAATTCATTTTTGGAAGCAATGGCGGCAGAAATTCCTATAGTTGGGACACCCGTTGGAGGTATTCCGGATTTTTTGGTCGATGGAGAAACAGGCGTGTTTTGTCAGGTACGTGATCCTGAATCGATAGCTAGAGCCGTGCTACGTCTTCAAGAGAATCCTTTTTTGAGAAGCCATGTCATTGTTCAAGCGCGAAATACGGTATTGGATCGCTATGGGTGGGACGGTATTGCAAATGAAATAGGAGATCTGATAACCTCGCTTTCAGTATGATTTACGAACGTGGAAATGCGGCAAAACAGTGGATTTTTGAAGAGCTAGATCGCAAATTCGGCCAATCTTCGGTACGCGTGCTCGATCTTGCCTGTGGAGACGCAAAGAAGTGGAAATCGTATATCGCTGCGCATTCATCGACTCGCGTGATTGGAATTGATACGGATGCGAATGCGATTGAGCGCGGTAAGAGTTTGTTTGCAGGAGTTTCGCAGATCGAACTTCGCGTCTTTGATGCGCAGAATTTTATAAAGATTGCCACGTCGCAATTACCTCCTCGCAATGACAGGGAGGAATTATTCGATGCCGTTGTCGCAATGAGCGCGATTGAGCACGTTGTTGATCGTCCAGCATTTTTGAAAACTACATGGGACGCGCTTAGATCAGGTGGAATCGCATATCTAAATTACGACGCTGGTCATTTCAGATCCCACGACATAAAAGAGCGGTTGATGGTTCCGATCAGTCAGATGCTCGCGGTTTTTGGATTTGAAGGACCGTACATGAAGAAAGTGGACGACGGCGCGTTCCGCACACAGGCGGAAGCTCTGGGATTCAAAGTGACAGGAATGAAGAAGTATAACGCTCAAAAGCTCAAGGGATTAATGCGTGGAGCGCCGGATGATATATTGAACGATTGGTTCGCTTTTGAAGATTCTCTGAATGCGCGTTTTACACCAGAGAAACTTGATGACTATATGTTGTCCACCACGCTTATTCTAGAAAAGCCATGAAGATACTGCTTGCAACCGGAATTTATCCTCCGGAATCAGGAGGACCCGCCACGTATACAATGGGGCTGGCTTCAGCTTTGCGTTCGCGAGGACACGAAGTGATGATTGTTACATACGGGGAGACCTCCCCTAACCCCGATCAGATCCTCCCCCGTACGAAGGGGGAGTTAGAGGGGGTCGTTAGCGTGTCCCGCAACGGTGGTGCGGTTTTGCGATATTTTCGTTATGCCTGGCGAGTATTTTTACTCGCGCGAAAATCCGATGTTGTGTACGCGCAAGGTCCTGTATCGGAAGGATTGCCTGCAACGATAGGGGCCATGATAGCCGGTCGTCCTCTTTTAATGAAAGCGGTGGGAGACTATGCATGGGAAATGGCGATGCAAAAAGGAGAGACGCGGTTGCTCGATTCGTTTTTAGCGTCCAAACCAAAGGATATATTAAGTCGTATTGAGCGTTGGACATCTAGACGTGCGGCGCGAATGATTGTACCTAGCAAATATCTGAAAAGCGTTGTTGAGAAATGGGGAGTTCCGTCAGAAAGAATCGAAGTCGTTTTAAACGCGAACGAGACGCTTCCCGGTACTCTTGGTCGCGAAGATGAGCGTCGTGCTCTTGGCGTCTCTGACGAAGTTGTTATTTTAACAGCCGCGCGAGCCGTGCCATGGAAGGGTGTAGCAGAGCTTATTTCATGGTGGAAAGAATTGCCGTCGACGCATCTTTTGGTCGTTGCAGGTGACGGACCGGATCTCGAAAGCTGGAAAGACGCGGCAAAGAAAAATGGTGTGGAATCTCGTGTGCGCTTCGTTGGCAGGATTGATCGAGGGTCGCTCACAAAATGGTATGAGGTGGCCGATGCTTTTGTCCTCAATTCCGGATATGAAGGATATCCTCACGTCGTAGCAGAAGCCGCATCGCGCGGAGTCCCTTGTTTTGTCAGCGACCAAGGAGGTAACCCGGAGACAAAGGATACATTCGGAGATTTGATCACGGTTTTGTCGTATAACGAAAGAACCGCGTGGGTTTCGGCATTGTCCGCTGTAGGGGCGGGCTTGTCCCGCCCTGGACGCGGCGTCCCTACGTGGTCCCATGAACAAATGGTTGATTCAACGGAAAAAATCATTTTCGGGACTGACGATCACATGCAGGTTGTTATGGTGAGCTATGATCGTGATCTTCTCGATCAAACATCCGCGACTTACGTTCGAGTTTCGTCAATCGCGGGAAGCGGTGTTACGACAAAATTTGTCGTAATGCAGGGACGTATATTCGGAAATATCTTGAAAGGAATTCGTCTCGCCAAGCGTTTTCCCGGACGCACGATCGTTACGGCTCAAGATCCTTTCGCCGCAGGTCTCGTAGGATTCTTGATTTCACGATGGACAAATTCTCCTCTTGAAATACAAGAACACGGCGATTTTTATTCCGGCGCATGGGCGCGCGAGTCTTTGAAGAATCGTGTTTTGTCTTGGGCCGGATATCTCTTATTGCGACGAGCCGAGCGCGTTCGTGCGGTCAGTGAGAGAGTAAAAGAACATCTCGTAAGTAGTGGTATTTTTGCGGGAAAGATCGACGTGATTCCTGTCTCGCAAACTCTGCCAAATTATCAATTTGCTTCCGATCGAAAGAAAATTGATAATTGCAGGATAGTAGTTCCATGTAGATTCGTGAAACAAAAAGGATTGGATACGTTGTTGAAAGCGGCAAAGATTTTGAAGGATCGCAACGTGGTTTTTTCGGTTCAGTTAATAGGCGCAGGACCGCTAGAAAGCAAATTAATACAACAGATTGATCAAGAATCATTAAGAGACATCGTATCAATCCGCCCTTGGCAGGATCCTTCAACGCTTTGGAAGGATGCGGACATGTTCGTGCTTTCGTCCAACTACGAAGGATGGGGGAGAACTATCGTTGAAGCGATGGCCGCAGGGATACCGATCGTCACAACGGATGTCGGATGCGTTGGAT
>JBBTQP010000083.1:35340-46772 GCA_038065635.1 Patescibacteria group bacterium
GAAGCGATGGCCGCAGGGATACCGATCGTCACAACGGATGTCGGATGCGTTGGATCGTTTTTCCGTCCTCAAATTGACGGTCGTGTAGTACAGCCAAACGATCCGGTTTCACTAGCCGCCGCGATCGAAGAACAAATCAAAGAAACAGAACGCCGCGAATGGATGCGTGATCAAGCGCTTGAACGCGCAAAGGCATTTCCGTCACAGAACGAACTTCATGAAAAACAGCGAGCGGGTTGGAGAGGGATCATAACCCCCTCTAACTCCCCCTTGTCTCAAGTGGGAGGACAAAAGATCGGTTCTCGATTTGACGCTTGGGTCATCGGATTGATCGTATTAACGATTGCTATTCGCGCGCTTTCTGTCGCTCTATTCCATCCATCACTATTAAATCGCGAATGGGGATTTTTCTATTTAGTGCAGCATTGGTTTCAGGGATACGGATATAGTTACGCAACAGAGCTCGGATGCGCGTCGGCTTATCGCTCACCAGGGTACTTATTTTTCCTAACTGCTCTCTACAGCGTTTTCCGACCGGAAAATACATTGACGCAAGCAATTGTTCAAAACGTTTTTGTCGTCGCAATCATCTGGCTGGTTTATGCGGTAGGAAAGCGTCTGGTCGGAAAACGCGCGGCGCTTGTCGGCGCGTTCATAATGGCGGTTTATCCATATACCTTCTATCATTACACACAGTACTACCACACGTTCTTGTCCTCTTTTTTCCTTTTATTGATAGTTTGGTTCGTTCTGCGTCTAGCGGAATCGAAGCGTAAACGCGATGCTATAGGCGCAGGACTTTCTATCGGGGCGTTGGCCTATGTTCAAGGAACCATTCTTGTCGCCGCTCCGTTTATCGTACTTTGGCTTTTTTGGAAGTGGAAATTCGATTTTAAACGAACTATTGTTGCGGCGGTTCTTATGACCGTATTTTCAGCCGGGTTGATTGCCCCATGGACTTATAGGAACTGGAAAGAGCTCCATGCGTTCGTGCCGTTGACTACTGATTTGGGATTTGGTTTGTATAAAGCTAATAATGAAAATATATACGAACTGACAAAACGCGGTTACCCGCAGGAAGTGGTTGATGACGTGGTTGTTTCTTCGACCAATCCCGATTACGTAATGTATCGCTTGCGTCCCGAGATACAGGCTGAGTTGGAACGTGACGGCGCTTTTCGTGATTCGTATTTCTGGGCCAACTGGCATCCCAAGGAACCAAATAGCATCGCTTCGACATGCAAGGGACTTGGGCCTGTTAATGAGGTCGGGTTTAATGATTATTGGACAGAGCGGGCTAACAACTGGAATCAGAAGACCTCTCTTGGAGAGCGTTTAAAACTACATCTGTTAAAACTTAAAACATTTTGGCAGCCATCGCTGTTTCCTTCTGTGAAAACCGGCGCGCCTTGGTCTTTTGCAGGCAACCCGTTGAAAGTTTGGCTTGCGAGAAATGCAGTTACTACCGCCTCAGCTATTGTTATTTTCGGTGGTTTCATAGGACTTTTCATATCAGTACGCCGCCGCGGCAAAGATGTCTGGCTTCCGCTCGCCATTCTTATCGTTTACACGTTAATGCACACGTTTTTTGCGGGATATACCAAATATCGAATTCCATTAGATAATCTTTTGGCGATTTATGCTGGTTATACTTTGATATATTTTTGGGATCGTATAAGAGGTTCGGATAAGAGCTAAATCATTATGTGTGGATTTGCAGGATTTGTAGGAACTCCAGACTCCGAACTTCTTCAACGGATGGGTTTAAGCGTTAGGCATCGCGGTCCTGATGGTAATGAGAATTATTCCGATGGCGCGTGTTCGTTAGTTCACTATCGTCTTTCAATTATCGATCTTTCAACGGCTGGACGTCAGCCGATGAAAACTGCGGATGGAAGATTTGTGATTGCGTATAACGGCGAGATTTATAATTATCGCGAATTACGAAAGCAATACGAAAGCGAAGGATGGAAATTCGAATCACGTACGGACACAGAATGTTTTTTAGCCTCCGCGGCTTTGCATAATCTTCACGATCTCGATCAATTTCACGGAATATTTTCATTCGTACTTTGGGATTCGAAAGAACACGTCTGCTACGTCGCGCGCGATCGAATGGGAATAAAACCACTATTTATTTCAACGCAAAACGGTAGAATTGCCTTTGCTAGCGAAATTCAAGCGTTGCTTCACCTCAAGGAGAAATGGAAGATAGATTCTGTTGCTAGATCAATGTATCTTTCTGTCGGATATGTGCCAGGACCGAGAACGATTTATGAAGGCATTCAGTCACTTGAATCCGGCAGACGCTACGTAATTACAGATGGAAAACTTTGTGACGAAGGAGCGTTTTATAATAATTCAAATACACAGTCGGGTCTTTCACAATCAGATGCTAAAAATGCTCTCGTCCAGATTGTAGATAAAGCGGTTTCGAATCAACTCGTTTCCGATCGTCCGGTGGGCGTTTTTCTTTCAGGCGGTTTGGATTCCTCGGTCGTTCTTTCTTCGATGCGTTCAGCTCAACCGAATGGAGAGATAAAGACATTCACTACAAGATTTAAACATGACACCGCTGATCCGAAGTTTAATCGCGATGCTGATCTCGCGAAACTTACTGCGAAAAAATACGGATGCGATCATCACGAGGTAACGATTGACGAACGGAATGTAATCGAGAATGCGGAGTTAGTCGCTTATTCTTTGGGACAACCGCATAACAACCATTCCACTGTAGCGTTGGATGCCGCCGTGATGTTGGCAAGGAAAGATGTCGTGGTGGTTTTGTCGGGTGACGGTGGGGACGAGTCTTTTGGCGGATATGATCGATATAAGTTTTACAAGCGCGTTTCGAGCTTGTTCCGGAATTCTATCGGCAGAGCTATCCTTGGAATTCATCCACGTAGTCGTACGTGGTTGAAGAATTTGAGCGCAAACGACGAGGCCGGCGCAATGTTATCGTTTCATGCCACGCCACTTTTGGATCGAAAGGTTTTGTTCGGAGAAGCGGCAAATGACGATCCGATTCTTGAAGACTTGAGAAATAGATTAAATGGGATCGTGTCTCATGACCGTGTCGCGCGTTTTATGGAATTAGATCGTGAAACTTGGTTGCGCGATGATGCGTTTGTGCGTTCCGATCGCTTAACGATGCGTTGCGGTCTCGAGCTACGCGTTCCTTTGACCGATGATTCAATCGTGGAGTTTGCGGCGTCATTGCCGAGTGATTATCACGTCACCTATGGTAAAACAAAGGCGTTGTGGCGTGACGCGTTTGCGGATCGTTGCTTGCCGGAAATTGCTAGCGAGCAAAAGCGAGGATGGTTTCCTCCGACATCGAAGTGGTTGCGTGCTGGATTGAAGGAATGGGCGCGAGAAATATTGGAAGAAGCAATCGCCACTCATCAATGGATAAATGGCACGGCTTTACGGAATGCGTGGGAAGAGCATCAATCGTCACGTGTTTATCGTCTTCAAGAGATTTGGACGGTAATCGCATATCATCTATGGTGGCGCGCGAACGGTCATAAGATCTACGATGTATGAAGATAATTTACGTCGAAAACGTGCGCGTTCCCTCTGAACGCGCACACGCATACCAGATATCGCAGACCTGCGCTTGGTTCGCGCGACTAGGGCATGACGTTACGCTTGTCAATCCCGATCGTGCCGGCGGAAAAGATATATTTACCGAATACGGTTTAGAACCGGGATTATTAAAGCATGTCACACTTCGTATCATAGATCCGCTTTCATGGGACTGGTTTCCTCTAAAAAAGATTGCCTATGCGTTGCAGCGATATTTTTTTGTTCGCAAGCTTCGTTCATGGGCTCGGATACAGACGGCTGACATTTGGTATACGCGCGATCCGGCAATGATTGACGCGTTGAAAGATGTTCAAGTCGCTCGGTGGGCGCTTGAGTTGCACGATGCTCCTGATGCGAATTCGGCGCGTTGGGATCGGATTAAGGGCTCGATTGCAGTGTATATCGCAATATCACGTGGTTTGGTGGATTGGCTTAAGAAAAAGGGGATTGATGCCGCTTTGGCGCCGGACGGGTTCGATCCGAAGGAGATTGAATCGTTAAAGACTCGTGAAGAAGCCCGCAAAATCCTTGGATTACCAGAAGATGCGTTTATAGCGATTTACACAGGAACATTTTATCCATGGAAGGGCGTAGATCTCGTAGCCAGAGCATGGGCTAAAACTCCGTCGAGCGTGCATTTGGTATTAATTGGAGGTCCGGAATCCGATCTAAAGAGGATTGAACAATGTATTGATCCAATGGTTTCAAGCAGAGTCCATCTTTTTTCAATGATGCCAAGACGAGATGCGATTTCGATTTTATCCGCAGCGGACATCGGGCTTCTCACGACTTCACCGAATTATGCGATTGGAAGGGAATTTACTTCGCCTCTCAAGCAGTTCGAATACCTTGCGGCATGTCTCCCGTTGCTCGCAACGGAAGTGCCTTCATCGCACGAAGTGTTGGATAATGATGTTGCAAAATTTTTTAATTATACGGAAGACGATTTTGCTGTAAAGATTATCGAAATTATTAATGATAGTTCATGGCGAGAAGCGGCCGCATCTTTTGCTAAAAACCGAGCTTCCGAATATACGTGGGAAGCGCGCTCGAAGCGAATATTGGATGTGTTACAGATATGAATAAAACGATACGATTGCTTGTAATTACCCAAGCGGTGGATCAGGAAGATTCGGCGCTCGGTTTTTTCTGTGAGTGGCTCGAGGCGTTCGCGGCAGATGCACGTGTAGAGTCTGTAGAAGTTTTGTGTCTTCGTAATGGTAAATGGGATTCGATGCCTTCTAACGTTTCAATAAAGATTCTTCCTTCAGGGATTTTGGCACGAATTATATATTTTTATTTATTTATCCTACCGAGGCGTTTTGATGCGATTTTCGTTCATATGACGCCCATTTGGGCGGTTTTGGGCGGATTATTGTGGCGACTGACAGGGCAACGCCTTTTGCTTTGGTATACGCACGGAACAAAGACCAAAGCGCTATCAACGGCTGTTTGGTTCGCTGATAAGGTTTGTACGGCTACACCAGAAGCGTTTCCAATCAAGACTCCGAAAATGATCGCTATGGGGCATGGGATTGGAAGCGGATTCGCAAATGTTTCTCGCATCTCGCATGACAATGGTGATTTGCGCTTTATTTCTGTTGGTCGTATTTCAGAACGAAAGGCTGTAAAACAGACGGTTGCATTTTTTGGTAAGATCAAGGAAATATGTTCAGTCGCACGCTTCACATGGATTGGTGAGCCGCTTACCGGTCTAGATATACAGTATTTTGGAAAAGTTCGCGAAGAGATTACAAGACTCAATCTTAAGGATAGCTTTGAATTTCGGGGAAGCGTGCTTTATCGCGATATGCCGAAGATATATTCCGAATCGGATTGCTTGATCCATCTTTCAGAAACAGGGAGCTTGGACAAAGTTGTAATCGAATCTATGGCTGCAGGATGTTCCGTTTTTAGTACAAATTCCGCTACGAAAGAAGCACTGCCGGATGCATACTGGAATGATTCATTGGGCGTAGATGCTGCAAACGAGGCGGTCAGACGAGCGCGACATGGCGTTTCAGTCGAAAGTCGCATTGTCGTGAATCAAGGGTTTTCGCTTTCCGCATTGATTGAAAGGATTATAAATGTTGCGTTTTTTACTTGACATTCTTCATATATTTCCGCATCCTGCGCAAATATCTTCACCTATGATTTCAATCGTTTTCCCGGCTTTTAACGAAGCGGAGAATATACGTCGTTTTCAGACGGAAGTACTTCCAGAATTTATGAAATTAGGGATGCCGTTTGAGATAATAATCGTGGATGATGGAAGTTCGGACGAGACTGCGTCAATCGCTTCGTCACTAGGACAATCGGTGCGATGTGTGAAGCATGACAGGAATCGTGGACTTGGCGCAGCCATTAGAACCGGAATCGCGGAAGCCAAAGGAGACCTCGTGGTAACGATGGATACGGATTTAACCTTTGCGCCTTCTTTGGTCGCTAAGCTGCTTAAGCGATTCCAGATGGGTGACGTCGACGTAGTTTCCGGATCTCCGAAACTAGCGGGGTATGGAAAGGATATTCCTTCGTATAGAATTTTCGTTTCTCATGTCGCGACTATTATCTACCAACTAGTAATGGGCGCGAAAATTACGGCAGTCAGCCCGATACTTAGGTTGTATAAACGTGATCAACTATTGGAACTGCCGTTGCAATCGACGGGTTTTGATATCAACGCAGAGATTCTTTTCTATCTCATTCGAAATAATCGAAAGATCGCGGAGATTCCTGCGCCTTTGACGCAACGCATTCATGGGGAGAGTAAATTGAATTATGGTAAAGAAATGCGACGTCATTTGCGTTTGTTAAAGCGCATGATCGCTTTGCGGTTTACAGGACGCAATAAAGTATGATCGCAATTGTTTTAGGAACTCGTCCAGAAATTATCAAGACGGCTCCAATAGTGATTGAAGCCGCGCGACGCGGTATTGCGGTTGGAATAATTCATACCGGTCAACACTACTCACCGGAAATGGACGCGAAGTTTTTTAATGAGATGAATTTGCCGGCACCGATCGCGAATGCCCACGTAGGATCTCACGCAGCATCTAAACAGCTTGGACTAATGATGCAGAGATTGGCCGATATCTTTGATGAGATAAAACCAAGTGTCGTAATGGTTGAAGGTGACACTAATTCGGTTTTGGCAGGGGCTTTGGCCGCGTACAAGGCTGGAATTCCTGTGGCGCATCTTGAGGCGGGATTACGATCTGACGACTGGAACATGCCGGAAGAATCCAACAGAGTGCTCGCTGATAGACTTTCCCGGTGGATGTTTTGTCCAACGGAAATTCAGAAAGATCGTTTATTAAAAGAGGGTATAACTCTGGGTGTTCATGTTGTAGGGAATACTATCGTTGACGCCTCATTGCATTTTTCAAAAATTGCATATCAAAAAAGCGACATCGCAGAACGACTTAGAGTAAATACGATCCCATACGCTCTACTTACAATGCACCGACCATCGAACGTCGATGATCCCGCGCGTTTGCGGTCTCTCATTGGAGCGATCGCGAACGCGGCGTCGCGACTAAATTTAAAGATTGTATTTCCTGTTCATCCTCGCACCAGAAACCTGCTGGATCAAAATAAAATTGATTTACCAGAACCGTTTATCGCGATTGAATCTCTTGGATATTTGGATTTATTGAGATTGCAAGGATCGGCGGAAATCGTACTGACCGATTCAGGTGGTATCCAGGAAGAGGCGTGCATACTTCGTGTTCCGTCCGTTACTCTTCGAGCGAATACGGAAAGGCCCGAAACGCTACACGTAGGCGCCAGCGTTCTTCATTCGGAAGCAGATGGGGACGCGTTGTTTACCGTAATGAGGTCTCAAATGACAAAAACGCGTGATTGGACCAATCCATTTGGTGATGGAAAAACGGCGGAACGCGTGATGGATATACTGGAAAAATCTTGATACACTCGCTTGCATGACGACTGTAAAAATGAATAAAGGTTGGTGGCTGGGTGTCCCTGCGGTTGCTTTTGTTGTGGCATGGTTGCCATACTGGATTTGGAATCTAACCGCAGGTGCGCCACTTTCAAATGAGTGGTGGCGCGTGAGGATTGTGCCCCAAGGAATTTTTGACGCTTACATTTACCTTCATTGGTTAGGAGCATATGTTTTGGGAAATGACGCGGCTAATCAGTTTTCATGGCTTGGAAAATTATTGCGAGTTTTATATTCCACTTTACCAAATGGCGTTACGATTCCAGAGCTTTGGATTGTTAGTCGTTGGGTAGCGATCATATTTTCGATTTGGATAGGAAGCTGGTGTCTTACAAAGTGGACCGGTTGTACGCGAAATCAGGCGCGTGTTTACTCTGCGGTTGTTTGGGTGGCGTCATTTTTGACGCTAAGCCTTCGCCCAGGTATTTCTTCAACGTATTGGCCGGTCGTTATCGCCGGAGTAACTTTTGTGTTCATTGGAGCGGAACGCCTTGATCAAGGGTATTGGAAGCGCGGATTGGCATGGATCGTTGCCGGTGTAATGCTATCAAGTATCTATCCTTGGTTTTTTCTTTTTTCCGGCATTTGGGCGACGGCGATTTTGTGTTCGCGATTCTCTAAAATGTCTATGCGAATCAATCTCGCTATAGTTGCAGCCACATCAGTCGTTACCGTATTGATTTCACCATTTATCGCCAGAATTTTAATGCAACCGAATGTCGTGGCGAAATTGGAGACGGTTGAACGCAATGGCGTGGTTTTTTCAAGAATGCCGTTCATTTCAAATACGGTTATCGTAATGGCGGTGTGGTTGTTTTTGTGTGGTGTGATTTTATGTTTTAACCGTAAGATAAATTCCGCCGCAATGCGTAGGTTAGCGATTCTTTTTTCCGCATGGCTCGCTCTTTTTGCGGTATGGTTTCACACGCCTTTTACCGGAGTATTTACGCACAATGATCATTTTATCTCCGTAGTCCAGTTTCTTGGAATCGTGAGCGTCTTGGCAGTTTGGATAACTCAATCAGAAGTAGATTTTCGAATAAACAAACGTATACCATTAGTTCTCGGGTTATTTTCGTCCGCATTTTTTATTTACATTCTAGCAAAGCCCGCGCGAGGGAGTTTTTCGAAACTCGATGTTTATGTAATTCATTTAACGAATTGGTTTTTTCTTGCAATTACAAGCTGGATGATGGTTTTTAAGTCGAGGTTTATGCGTTTTTCCGAAAAGCCAATTATTTTTTGGATAGCTATATTCTCGCCGTTATTATTAGTTAGCATTGGAAGTTTGACGACAGCTATAATACGAGAGAGTCCTGATATCGTGGCGATTAAGACGAGAGTACCCGTTATCGAATGGATATCTTCCAATGTTTCGCCTGGAACCGCGATGTGCGCGGAGCCTGAAATCGCGGCATTTTATAGCGCTCACACTGGTAGACCCGTTTTGCCGGGGGAAGGGCCGATAGCTTATCCGATTTCGTATGAAACAGTATTAACGCAATTGGAAACTATAGCCGGAAGTTTGAATGTTGCGGATTCGGGGAATAGCGGATCTTTTCGTTTTTTTAGCGTGTACTATCTAGACAGAGCTTGTAGGCAATTTGCTATTCAAATGTCGGTTATGCGAAAGATCGGCGTGTCAGAAGAAATGATAGATCGTATTTCAGGATGTGACGAAAAAAGAATCACGTCGTTTCAGTCGCGTATTGAAATCGCGGTACAGAAACACGAACTCAACGAGGCGGCGTTTATTTCAACGTGTCCTTATGCGATCGTTGAAAAAGGAAGAAAAGATTATTGGAATTTACCGAAAAACTACAAAGAGACGGTTCTTTCGGACGGTACCTCTATTTGGGGCAAAAACTAACGTTGATTCAATTTGAACTCCATGCCGACCCACGGTTGAGCTGGCACGAGCATGTCAGGTTCTTCGCGCGTCGATGAATATCCGAGTTTGATTAATTGATTTTTTATTCCAGTCAAACCTTCTGCCGAGTCAGCCACAACGTAAGGAGTCACTATGCCGTTTGTTTTTTCTACTACCGATTCGAGTTGTTGAATTAGACGCGTCTGATCTTTATACGCCAATATGTTAGCGTCGGCCGCGTACATAATTTGCGCGTCCAGCGCGTAACCCTCGCGCTTCGGAAACTGTGGGTTTGGTAGAAACGGAATATAGTCGGCGCTCTGCTGTAGAATAAATACCATCGAAGTTCTATTATCAGTATTCTTATGAATTTCATTTCCCAATTGAAAGAATCTGTCGTCGTATTTTCCGAATGAGTATGTCGGCGTTCCTTTTTGAATGTTAGTTATTGTAAGATAAGTTTGTCTGATAATTACGCCGAATATCGGAACTACCAATAACAGGACAACCCATTTTTTTAATGTTTTTCCTTTAAGCGTAGGCCATTCGATTATAAGATATGCCGTCATGGCTGTGAAAAATGGAATGAATTGTCGACCCTCATAACGCATCCACGATGCTCCTGGAAAAATAAAACCAAAACCCGATCCGGCTATTAGTAGAATCGCAGGAATAAGAGCCTTTGTTTTCCACCAAGAACCGCAACGTTCCTTCTCGTTTTTTGCGAGAAGCAACAATCCGAGCCCCGTAAAAGCGACGAAAAAAATTACAAGAAGATGCAATTCGATAATGCGATGTTTGTCCCATCCGAATCCGATCAGATATCGCAACTCGCGTGAAATGGAAAGAAAATGTTCTAGAATCGACGCTCTTCCGTCTTGATTCGCCATGGTATTCCAGCGACCGAACCAATCTGCCATTGCGCCGTCCCAACCGAACGCGACTAGAGATTGGATCATCTGTACAGCTCTTGCTAGAAATGCAGCGGATGCGAATACGATCCATCGTTTCCAGCGCATTCGATAATCGTTGAACAGGTCATAGCCTACGATCCACGCGTATCCGAATACAATCGATTCTAGAGTTGTCAGGCACATGAAAAAATACGTCAGCCACATTACGGCCGAAATGATTTTACGATAATTCGCGCAAGCATTTTTTTCTATTACGGAATAAAACAGGAGTTGATATTTGAAGAAATCATCTACGGCTATATTCGTAGCATGTACCCAATCTACGTAGAGGTTTGAAATAATATAACTGCCGGATGCGATCGAGGCGGCAATCCGAGAACGGAAAAGCGCGTATAGAAAAGCGTATAAAAATATAAATCCGATAGTTGACTGAAACATCTGTACCAATTGAAAAAGAAACTTATGTTCGCTTCCGGCGACTGAGGTTACGATCGCTAGAGGGATGAGATTAAAATTCGGGAAGTGATTGTAGTAGATGCGTCTTACAAGATCACCGTCTTTTACGTACCAAGACCCTTGAGCGTGATCTTCAAGATCGGTTCCGTCGAATAAGCTAACGAACGGCGTATATCCTTGTGGTATTAATAGAAATGCATGTGGTTTGAAAAATCCATCACGCGACCAATAGCGAAGTGTCAGTATGCTTTGTATATCCCCGTTGATCCAAGCGCTCCACTGACCGGTTTTCGATATGTTCCATCCTAGGAATATCGTCCAAACGAGTACGAGTGTTAGAAATAAGCGATGAGGCCGTATCGTATTTACGAAACGGTTTCCGCTTTGAGTTTTTGGCTGTTCCGTGGGAAAATGGTTTTTCATGAAAGAACATAATAACGGGAAACCAATCGGCAGACAAATGTTGGAAAAACGCTGGGTTTGGTACGCCCTTGTTCCCGCGCTTATAGCAGTGGGTTATTGGACGCTTCTTCAAGCGGTTGACGTGGACGGAAAAAGTCTACGTTTGACGGCTTTGCCAAATCCTATATTTGACAGTGGGTTTTACATGCAGCTATTCGTATCCGATACGTTCGATGGAACG
>JBBTQP010000083.1:46872-57804 GCA_038065635.1 Patescibacteria group bacterium
TGCGACCGGGCGCCGCATCTTGGTATGTCCCGTTTTTACTCGGAAGTTTACTTATTTTGCATGCCGGCTACACGAACTTGGAAAAAGGACGTTTCGTCCGTGGTATGTTGCTAATGTTGTTAGCGATAATACTTTCCGCGGTTTATCCTTGGTTTTTACTTTTCGTCGGCACCACCATCGTGCTGCTCACCGCTTTGCGGTTTTTGAGTAATAAAAGAATAGCGGTTTTGGTTGGTATTTGTATTGCAGCTGCGGCGGCGCTTATTTTATTTCGTGAAAATATCGCTGCGACGCTAATCGGTCTCTCCGCATTTCAATCTGCGCTGCGCGGAGGAATTGGTTGGAGTTTGTTGCCTACCGTATCGAACACGGTTTTAGCTTTTTGTATTTGGTGGATCGTTTGGGTAGAAAAAACAAGGAGAGATTATCTGACCGGATCATTACGACGCACAACGTCGACTCTTATACTTGGTTGTTGGACGGCACTGGGCATTTTATGGTTTCAGAATGTATTGACAGGCGCATTTTTTATCACCGATCATTTGATCTATGCGGTTTGGATAATGTCCGCCGTGTCATGGGCGTGTTGGACGGGATTGGCGACAAAGCTCACTCGATATTTGGGCGCATTCGCTCTATTATTTTGGTTATATTTGACAGCAAAAATATTTTTTCTCTATTCAGTTTCCGGCGTTGGAGGTCTTGTGGTGCACTGGGGAATTTGGTCGTTTTTGATCTTATCACTCACGTTCGGGTCTTCTAGGTTTCGCGATACTATAGGATTTGTAATCGGAGTTGTCATATTAACAACAGGCGTTATAGGTACAGTTCGTTTTGCCGCGTTAGATCAGCCGGTAAGAGAGTATCTCAGGTTTTTAACTTGGCTGCGTCCGACGGATGTTTTACAACGTGAAAAAATTTGGTGCAGTGATTGGAACGCGGAACAGAATCTGGCAACGCTTACGGGGTTACGCATTTTTCCTAGCACCGTCAGTCTCGTGGGTTCTGTCTCGACAGAAGAAATTCAGTCTCGTTATGTTGATTATGCCGCATTTTTCAACGTTCATGACACGGATCAGGGATGGCGGATCGACAGGCATTTTCTGTTCAGTTTGAATTTGCGTTGCGATTTAAATCGAGGAGTTACGACTCTACTGCAACGTCTTGTAAAAAATGAAAAGACAGCGTCATACATTATTGGATGCGACCGTGAATTTTTTGATAGTATGAGTGTCGGCGTGATTTCTAGGATGAACGCGCGATGGGAAGCGCCGATTCCGACATCGTCCGATCTTTGTGATCGTTTTATAGTTAGAAAATCCTATTCGGATAAGTGGAGGATTCCATCCTCTTATCCTGAAATTTATTCCGACGAATTTTTGACGGTGTACGGAAAAGACTGATTCCTTTATAGGAACCTAAGAGAAACGATCAGCGCGAGCCACAATGTCACATCGATCATTAGCGGCTTGTCCGTCAGAAACGTGCGTGACGGCGATTCGCCCTGACCCTCGCTGTGAATTAGGTATTGATAACGGAATATTCCGTAGAGCACGAATGGAATTGTCAGAGGTAGGAGTTGCGTGTGCAATCGAGTTTGGATGGTTGTATCCAGCGTATAAAAAATCCATGACATTACGATTGATGATGTTATAACGGCTAGAAGTTGATCAAGGAAATAAGGATTATATGCGCGAAGTATCGGGCGGTGTTCCGTCGCTCTATCTTGCATCGTGATGTATTCGCCGCGACGTTTTCCCAGTGCGAGAAATAGCGCAAGGAGCGTCGCGAGAATTATTACCCAAGAAGTTATAGGTTCTCCGATTACGAGTGTGCCGCCTAGGATGCGGAGTACGTAATTTGCGGAAAGCGCAAACAGGTCGATTAAAACAAGATGTTTAAGAACGGTCGAGTAAAGGATGTTCAACGCAAAATATGCAACGATGGTTATGAAAAACATCTGGTCCAATTTGGCCGCCGCTCCTGTGGCTATCCAGGCGAGAATCAACGCAAGAACGCTTGCAAATTTTACGGAGATGCGACCGCTTGCGATTGGACGCAGGCATTTGTCAGGATGCGCGCGGTCACGGCTTCGGTCGATCATGTCGTTCCAAACGTAGACAGCGCATGCGGCTACGCAGAAAATCAAGAATGCATAAAAACTCGCCAAAAGAGACGCCGGATCTGTGAGTTTTTGAGATAACGCAAGTGGTACTAGAACGAATCCGTTTTTAATCCACTGTACCGGTCGAAGAAGGGAGATTATGTCACGGAACATATTTTAGAAGTTTAAGGATTCCGGAGTTCATTTTTTTACGGTGTATCGAAGCCGAGTTAGGGTTTGTTGGATGATCCTTGTACCAGCGAAATGTCCTTGCGAGCATTTCCGAATTACTGTATTTCGGCGTGAACGACAGTATTGTTTTTAATTTTTCAGTTGAAAAATATACCGTTTTGTCCGCTATGCGATATTGGTAGCTTACGAGCGGGGACAGGTGAAGAAGTCCTAAAATTGGCAAGGTTGCTCGCGCTAGCCATGAAGGCACGCCAACTATTTTGGATTTACCACCAACATCTCGGCAGAATTGTTCCAGATCTTCGCGCAGAGTTCCGAAGCGATCTGCGCCTACGTTGAAGTCTTGCCCGCGGCAGGGGAGTCGCGCTACGAGAGCCACGGCTTCCGCAACGTCTTCCGCGGCTACGAGTTGATAGCGGTTCGTTCCGTTTCCTAGAATGTATATTCGATGATTCGTTGCTACCCAATCAAATAATAGCGACATCAATCCCAAACGGCCTGAGCCCAGAATAGTTCTAGGTCTGATAATGCTCACGTCTATTGTGTCTTTTGCCTTTTGGCATAGCGTCTCGGCTTCGGCTTTGGATATTCCGTATGCTTCGAATGGATTTTGTGCCGTTTCTTCCGTTATTGGATCGGAGTTATTAGGCACTCCGTAGACCGAAGAGGAGGATACGAAAATGAATTTGTTGATTTTCGCATCTATCGCAGCTTTCAACATCACGCTCGTTCCACGCACGTTTACATCTCGAAAAGCGTCGCCACTTTTTGATAGTGGCACCAACGCCGCGTTATGTACGATCACGTTCGCTCCGGCAGAAGCTTTCGCGACAATCTCCGAGTCTCGTACATCTCCTCGAATGAATTCCACCCCAGTCGAAACTTTTTCCGGCGGCAGAACATCCAAAATGCGCACGGTATGGCCGTCCGCAAGGAATCGCTCCGTCAGGTACGTTCCTAGGAATCCGGAACCTCCTGTTATCAGTACGATCGGCATTTTATATTTCTATTCCGTTATTTTTACACCACTCTAGCGATCGACGCATTCCCTCGCGCAGATCGACCGTCGGAGCGTAACCCAGTTCGCGTTGCGCTTTTTCGATCGAACAGGCGATGTCTTTGTTCATTTCTCCGGCGACATGGAAGTCTGTCGAGTACATTCCAACCGCCTGGAATGCATCGTCGACAAGCTCGCAGATCGTTGACGCCAAGCCAGGGATGTGTCGCGGTTTGAGCGTAACTCCCAATAACTCCGCGACAGTTCCGTATATTTCTAGGGTTTCGTATGGACGCGCGTCCGCCAACCAATATATTTGTCCTGCTACCTCTGGCACTGATTCGGCGCGAAGTAATCCTTGCACGGTATTGTCGATGTACGACATGCTTCGTAGATTTTTTCCGTCGCCGAAGACTATGGGTTTGCCGGATTTTATCATCTTAAAAAATCTGGATTGTCTCGCCGGTTGATTCGGACCGTAGAACCAGCAAGGGCGAAGAATCACGGTTTCGAAAACATTTGGAGTGTTTGCGGATTGTACAATTTTTTCCGCCTCCGCCTTGCTTCTTCCATATGCTTTATACGGATTCAACGGATCACTTTCTTTCATGAGAACATTGCGGTTAACGTTGCAGCCAGCGGGGGAGTTGCTACTTACGAATACGAAACGTTTTACTCCCGCAGCTTTTGCCGCCGCAACAAGATTCTCGGTTCCACGCGTGTTAATTTCAAAAAGTTGCGAGATTTTTTTGGGGTGAATGAGACCAACGCAATGAAAAACCGTGTCAACGCCGCGCAACGCATCCGTAAGAGTCGACGGATTCGTAACGTCGCCTCTGACTATTTCCGCGCCGAACGAGTTTAGCGGCGCAGAATTAAATCCAGGCAAGACAAGAGCGCGAACAGGTCTTGCACCGCGAGATGAAAATGCCGTAAGTTCCGGCGCTTTTCCTGTGAGTGCTTCTACCAAGCGCGTTCCAAGCCAGCCAGGAGCGCCAGTAACGAGTGTTTTGTTATTCATAGTGTTGAATTAATTGATTTAGGGAATAGCTGATTTTTTATTTTATGAAGTTTTGTTATACCATGTACCCAGATTGGACTTTTTTTTCGGACGCACGTACCTGACGAAATCGAATTTCGAAATTCATCAGTCGATTGAAAAGGGTCGAGGATCATCGTACTCATTCCGATTTCATATCGCGTGTGCGAATCACTTCCGCAGATTTGCGGGATTGAATGTGCGAGAGCAATCCGCTCCGCGCGTTTGTTGGCGGAAACGAATACGTTTCTCGCGTTCCATGTTTCAAGAAAATCTATTTCCGACAGGATCGTTTCAAGCAGCTCCGGTCGCAGTCTGTGTTTTCGTAATTTATCACACGGATGAGGTATGCACACCAGCCCGTCCTGTTCTCGAATCAGTGCTATGGTTTCTTTTGCCGAAAGTCCCGGGCGAATTGCATTTTGCAGGAAATAACCTATAATATCGCCGTCCATGGAAGCGATTTCTTCGCCGATAATCACGAAAAATTGAGCTTTTCGTTTGATATATTGCGCGGCATCGATTCTATCGTGATCAGTGATAGCCACCGCTTGAAGTCCCTTTTGTTCAGCTATTCTTATTACTTCATCAGGGCTAACCGTAGCGCATGGCGAGACGCTTGTGTGCGCGTGGAGCTCGACGGACCATTTGGGTGTTTCCATATTCATGCGTTAATTAGACGGCAATCATCGAATATAATAGCTGAATAGTCAAGAATTTAATTATCATTTTTTCATGAAAATAATATCGAAAGAAAATGCTGAGCGTTTGATTTGGTGGATCGGACTTCCAATTCTTACGATCGTTTCCGTCTTTGGTCCGTACTGGGTGTGGCATCTGGTGTACGGCATTTCGCCTTTTTGGCGCATAACTGTGTTCAGTGGGGCGATGTTTGATATCAGTTGGTATTTACCTATGATGGGTGCGGTTATTTCCGGATTAAATTATGGGGGTTATCTTCATTGGTTCGCTTCGGCGATCAAGACGCTCTCATCTATAATCCCTGGAGCGAATGTTCCAGAGCTTTGGTTTGTTAGTCGTTGGATTTCTACGACAGTTTCTGTATGGGTTGGTGCTTGGTGTTTGCAAAAATGGTCGGGACTTTCGGTTAGAGATGCGCGTTTGTTTTCTTTTGGTTTTTGGCTTGCGTTGATTTTACCGCTTGGAATGAGACCAGGAGTATATTCTTGGTATTTACCGCTTGGTTTGTTTGGATTTACCGCGGCTTGGCTCGTTTGGGAATCGCTTTCGTCGAATAGAGTCATACGCGCTGTAATATTTACGATTTGCGCGCTTGTAAGTACTTGGATTTATCTTTGGTTTTGGATTTTTGCCGCCGTGTGGCTCGCCGTGATTTGGGCGCTTTGGATTTTTCGAACTTCACGTCGCGTGATGTATTCGCTCGTCGCCGTCAGCGCGGGAATTTTTTGCTTGTCTGCATTTCCATTGGCGCGATGGATCTTGCAGCCGTCAAATTTGGTGAAATACGAAACTTACGAACGTCTTGGGCTCGCGTTTACGCGAATGCCGTTTGTCGCAAATCCGTTTATCGCGGTAATTTGCTGGGTCGCTCTTTTGTTTGTTTTAGGAAGAATGTTTCCTGTCTCAGGTCGTCTGGCTCGTCGTATAGAAGGATTGCAGATCGCGTGGGTCTCTCTGCTTTTGGCATGGCAATTTACTCCGTTTATGGGGGTGTTTTTTCAGAACGACCATCTTCGAACACCCGTCGTGATTCTCGCGTGGTTCAGTCTCGCATTGGTTTGGAATATGCGGGAAGAGGAAGAATTGCGGCCGTTGCCGTTTTGGAGCAATGCATTGCTTTGGGTTGTTTTGGTTGCCGCTATGATTTTTGTCGTTCGCATTCTTGCTTCAGGGTATGTATTTCATGATGAGTTTTTGAATGTTTTGCACATGACGCAGTGGCTGACGATACTTTGTGTTGGGAGTTGGATTATTTTCCGTACGAACGGAAATAGATTTTTCAAGCCGCGTGCATCGTTGTATTGGATTCTTTTTCTCGCTGCGCTTATCGGGATTCCTGCATGGGTTCACATACATCGCGTGGAGTTGCCTCGTATCCCCGGCACGCTTTCAAAAATTCCTGTAATAGATTGGATGCGCGCCAATGTTCCTGCGAATGATGCTGTGTGTACTGATCCGGAGACAGCGGCATTTCTTGGAATTCATGTTGAACGCATGTTCCATCCGCTTGCGATGACTAGGTATTTGCCAATGTCGAACAAAGATAATTTAAATATTATTCTTCAGATAGCGAGCGCTTACGATGTTAAATCTGTCGGAGAAATGAAGTCGTTTAAGCGGTTTGTGCGGCAAGATAGATCTAATTCTTGCGCGCAATATTTAAGACAAGCCAGCATATTACGCGGATTTGGTATGGCTGAAGAAGATATTCAGAATGCGATCGGTTGTCCAACTGCGATTCTAAATCAAGAACTGGAGAAGATGAGCGCCATGATTGAAAACAGAACGTTGGATGAAGCTGCATTTTCCGCTGTTTGTCCTTGGGTTGTTGTTTCGGTATCCAAGCGCGAGTTTTGGCATTTTCCTTCCACGTACGGCACAATAACGTTTCCGGACCAAACCATTATCAGGTCCGCATCACTTCCACTATGATCAAATGGATTACCGTGCGAGAGTATTTGAAAAAAGAGCGGGTTATTTTATTGATATGTCTTGCGACGTTTATCATCAGTCTAGGATACGCGTTCGCATATCGAATAGCGCCTATAGTGGATGCGAAGGCTTATGACAAAATGGGATGGAATATCGCGCAAGGCAATGGTTTTCGGTTGGTACTCGATGTTCCAATAGAGTTGGATGACGCGATCACATATCAAGGACCGATGTTCCAGTTTTTTCTAGCCGGTATTTATTCCATTTTCGGTCATCACATAGAAGCGGTTTGGATCGTACACGCGCTTCTTCGCGCGTTTACGGTTTATTTTATGTTTGCTACGTGCAGACTGCTTTTTTCCGAAACAAACGGAAGAAGGATCGGGCTCATCGCCGGAGCATTTATAGGATTTTACCCGGATTTGATCGAAATAGCGGCAATGATAATGACGGAAACGCTTTTT
Organism: Patescibacteria group bacterium; assembly: GCA_038065635.1. Classification (GTDB taxonomy): domain Bacteria; phylum Patescibacteriota; class Patescibacteriia; order 2-12-FULL-60-25; family 2-12-FULL-60-25; genus JAHJFW01. The sequence continues at coordinate 54,303 of JBBTQP010000083.1, forward strand.
TTGTTTTTATCGGTTCTCACTCTCTATATTTTTGCGCGGCTTTACAGAAAGATAAGTTACGCTGGAGTCGTCGCTTTCGCTTTCGTTCTAGGTCTTACGGTTCTCACGAGATCGACCATACTCGCGTTCAGTCCGTTTTTTCTTTATTTTTTGTTTCGTCAAAAAGCTCGTTGGCAGATCGGCGTGTTTTTTCTGGTACTGGCCGCCGTTCTTACTCCGTGGGCAGCACGTAATTATTTTACCTATCACGCCTTCATCCCCACGATGGCGAACTTCGGATACAATCTCATCGTTGGAAATCGCGTCGGCCACGACGGAGAAGGCGGCGCGCCCGCAAATCTTCCGGAGATTTCGCGGAAGTACGGGATGATCGGAGCGAACGTATACGGCGTAGAATACTTCAAACAATTTTTGCGTGAACACCCGTTTTTGTACGTGAAACTCACAATGATTCGCGGAATGAAGTATTTCAGCCCCATTCGTCCTATCGGATTTTGGTTTTATCAAACAGGGTGGAAGCAGATGGTTTTTGTCATGAGCTCCGCCGCCGCTTCATTCGTTTTATTCGTTTGCGGTTTCGTGGGGATTTTCGCTGGATTGAAAGAACGTAAACGCGCCGTGTACTATCTTTGTTGGTTCTCGTTAGTCACTGTCGCGCCGGTGATTGGAATTTTGGTTGAGACGAGATATCGCTTTCCGATCTATCCGTTTATGGCGATATTCGCAGGTTTTGCGATTTCAGGTTGGATGGAAAATAAAAAAATCTACCAGAGATATTTCGCTTACTCGTTACTTGCGGTTACGGCGATTGGCGGAATCGATCTTTCGATGGAATTACCGAAAGTAATTTCCAAGGTGAACGGAATGTTTTTGAAACGCTAGACGTTGGTTGACGGTTTCTTGGCCACGATGTAAACGCCACTCGCGGTAATTTCAGCCGCCGGCGTTCTTGCGTAGTAGAGATCAAGTAATTTTAAAGGGGAAAGAATCAGCATAAAGAGATAGTTCAGGATTTTTTGAATTGGGTGGATTCCGAATGACGCAATAGTTGCGAGCCCGCTTGCCAGTACGATGAGAGTTGCGGAAATCGGGCCGCTATGAACACCGGATTCAATCACTTCGAAATCAGAAAAAAGTGAACGCAGTCCTTCCAGTGAATATCGGCGAAAGTCGTTTGGAGATGGGTGATAAGGAAAAAGAAATGGGACAGAGATGTAAATATTGCCGCCCGGTTTTGTGACGCGTTTCATTTCTGCTACAACGTTTTCCGGGCGTCGGATGTGTTCCAATACTTCCTCGCAGCATACGGCATCGAAAGTATCGCTGGCGAACGGCATCCTCTCCGCGTCTGCGATTATGTGAACATTAGGGAAATGAAATACATCCACGTTGATGGCGCGAGGATGAACGTCTGTAGGTCCGGATCCCACATTGAGCAAAAGGTCCGTTTCGTTTGTCCGATCGAAGAAACGCGATGCGGAAAGTCCGGTGAAAATCACAGGAGCGACAATGCGGATTGCCCACTGGTAAAGATTGGGCCAACGCTTGAAGAAGTTTTTGAAATTGTTTTCAGTATCTCCTTTTTCGTCGATTGAAATTTTGTCTATCGCTTCGGAGTGAATGAGGCGGGGTATGTTTTCAGTATTTGAAAATTCGTTGCCACAGGCGTTGCATAGAAGCGTCGCGGTGAGTGGCCCGTGACAGTTCGGACACACGAGCGGTATTCGTGCTTGTCTAAAGATCAGAAAAGATTCGGTTTGCGTCATACGTTCTTCGTTCATTGTAAATTTTTTCTTTCAGCAACGATGTAGTGAGGGCGTTTGCGCGTTTCGTCGTAAGTTCGCCACATGTATTCTCCGAGCACTCCGAGCATAACCATCTGAAGCCCGCCGAGAATCAACACGATTACGATGATCGATGTCCATCCTTGAATAGGTTCGCCTTGGAATATCCGTTTGACGACTACAAAAGTGGCGGCGATAAATCCAATAATGGCCGTAGTTAGTCCTACGAGACTCATGAGACGAATCGGGATGAAGGAAAACGCTATCGCGGAATCTACGAAGAGTTTGAACTTTTTTGAGAACGTCCACTTGGAATTTCCAACCTCGCGTCTGCGTCTGGTATACGGAATAATTTCGGGAGGAAAGCCGCTCCAAACGACCTGCAGCATGAAGTGCGAATTTTTTTCACGCATCGTGCGAATGATATCCGCAATGCAACGATCGAATAGCACAAAATCAAATCCGCCTTTCGGAATCGTATTGATGGCGAATTTTCGTATGAACCCCCAAAAGGCACTGGCGAATAATCTATCGATCAATCTGTCCTCGCGATCGCTTCTTTCGGCTAGAACCAGTTTCGATCCGTTTTGCCATTTAGCCACCATTTGATCTATCAGTTCCGGAGGATCTTGAAGATCCGCCATTATTACCGCGATCGCATCTCCTGTAGCGTGATCGAGTCCTGCGAGCAGAGCCATATACGCACCGAAATTACGAACCAGTCGAATCACCTTGATGCGCGGATCTCGAGCGGCAAATTCACAAAGGATCTCGAAAGACTTATCTTTGGAACCATCGTCAACGAACACGAGTTCACCTTCATAACTGCTTAATCTATTTAATGTGCCCTGAAGCGCCGGCACGGTGGTCGGTAGGTTGTTTTCGTTGAAGTAAACGGGTACAATGATTGAGATTTTTTGCATATCGTTAGCTTGATCGTTTGGACCAAATGAGATTAACATAAAGAGGTTTATTGCGTCTATGACCGATATTGGAGCGAACGAACCAGTGCGAAAGTGGATCATCACCGGTGGCGCCGGGTTTTTAGGGACAAATTTTTTACAATCGTCAACTCCGGAAGACGGGGAGATAGTGGTGCTCGATAGGCGTATTTCGAAGTGGCAGGTAGTAAAACCCTGGATACGATACATCGACCAGGATGTGCGGGAGATCGAGGCGTTTCGCTCCGAATTGGAACCGAATTCCGTCGTAGTTCATATGGCGAGCGTTTCATACCCTGGAAAAGCCGAACACATGATCGAGTCCGATATCCAAGACAATGTTCTCGGTACGTTTCGTTTTGCCAACGCATGCGCGGATCAGGGGGTCGGGGCGTTTTTGTTTTTGTCCAGCGGCGGCGCCATATACGGCGATCAGCCGATGTCTCCGATTCCGGAAGAGGCGAATCCAAAACCAAAAAGCGCCTATGGAGCGATGAAGCTCGCAACCGAACACTATCTACGAATAATTAATCAGCTCCGCGGACTTCCTATCGCGAATCTTCGCGTTGCAAACCCGTTCGGTCCGTGGCATCCTGGAGTAGGACAGGGCGCGATCAATGTTTTTTTGCACAAGATAATTAATGGTGAAGAAATTCAGATATGGGGCGACGGCGAACAGGTTCGCGATTACATTCCTGTCGCTGACGCGTGCGACGCTATTCGAACGATAGGGAAAAAATTCAAACAGGGTTGCGAAGCGTATAACATAGGGACAGG
>JBBTQP010000084.1:0-4751 GCA_038065635.1 Patescibacteria group bacterium
AAAGTTGCCGTTCCAACGGAGGGCTGGGGAGCCGAGGGAGAGGAGGGCGTCGACCAGAGGGTTGAAGTTGGCAGAAGCTCCTCCGGTGACGGCAATGTTGGTGGTGGTCGCATTCGTGGTCGTGAGATTCGTGCCGTTTCCCGTTGTAAAGCCCAAAACGGATCCGAAAAGATTCGTGGATGTCGTGTTGGTGCCGGTAGCGTTCACGAAGAGGAGGGATGTTGACGAGGTTTGACCAGTGACCGTCAAACTGCTTTGAATCGTAAAAGCCGCCGTCGACGTTCCTCCTGCAAATTGGATGTCCCTCGTGGTCGTGTTGCCCAGGGTCGTGACGGTCTGAAGCGTCGAACTTGCATCAAGTGCCCGCCAGGAATTTGCGATCCCGTCAAAATACTTCAACACTCCCGTTCCGGTGTCATAGAACATGCGGCCGCCTGTAGCAGCCGAAGGAGCAAACGCCTGCGAATCGATACCTCCGGCGCGGAAAGCATAGGGGACTGTATTTATTGTTATACGCGGAGACATCTCGCCATCCCCGTTTACTTCAGTGCTTAGGAAAAGCGGAGCGTTGAAATCAAGCGATGCCGGAAAAGCAGTGCTTGAACCAAGAAGAACAGCGAACGATCCTGAATCAACTGTAACTGTTTGCGTTTCCGTCCATAATGCGGATCCTCCGGTCGTAGACGCATAAAATCTGAATATGAATGTAAAGCTCCCGGTTTGAGCCGTTCCGGCAGAATTCTTCAAACGACCTTGGTAACCGACCGTATTTGGGAATGAAGCCTGTACAGGAAGAGGAGCTAATATCGCGAAAAACGAAAGTACGCTAAAAATGTTCGTTTGGGCAACGATAAAGACAGCGGCAATGACTTGCCGTAAAATTCTGGTGTATTTTTTTCCGATCATACAAACGGGTATCCAAATCACTTTTTTACTTTTTGAGCGATTCGGATTTTTATCTCACTTATTCCTCCTCTGTCGAAGAGGGATGAGCGCGCGAAATATTTTTCTCGTGCTCTTCGCCCCTCAACAGTCAAGTGCGATATTTTTCTCCGCTAGGATTTTAATCTTCGCCTCACCGGTCTTTTTATTGTTTTCTTCTTTCCGAAAATCCAGTAGTTAACTATCAGCGACGTTGCAACTACCGCGAGTAAGATCAGCCATAGCCACAGTACGCTTGGCGGTTTTACAGCTGCGATCTTTGGCGGAGCGACGACTTCGAATTCAGTTTTGCCTGAAACGCTGTTTTCAGCACGGTCAAATGCCTTTACAGTAACTTCATGCCTACCAACCGACTGATTAACCAACTTGTATTCTGTTGAAACAGTGGATGTTACAAGCTTGTTATCGATATACACCTCATATCTCGCGATTCCTGACGCATCATCAACTGTTCCGTAGCGCAACATGTTAGGAATAGAGGCCGGAACAAGAGTTTGATCTACGTTTGGCGCGATAGGACGTGGATCGGTTCGGTCTATCTGAATCCTCAAATCGGCTGTTTCGTGAGTATTATCCTTTAAATCTACGCCCAAATGCACATACCACACTCCATCCGTTGGTGCATCGAACGTTGTACCGGTAGTGTTAAAAACCTCTGTTTCTACGCGGCCTTCCGGCGACTCATTAAACCCGATATACGTCTTTTTCACGATTTTTCCTAAAACAACCCAGTCTACCGCGACTTTACTGGCCGTATACCACGATTCCGGATCAGGATGGGTCTTGCTTCGAAGAGAAATTACGAGCTCATCAGGCGCTACTTTTTCAGGAACCGGCTGCGGCTGCGATGGAACGACGGTTTCTCCGATTGTGATATTAAGTCGACCTACGCTTCCTAACTGATCCTCGCCAGCTGAAAGCAATCTTGATGTCGTAGTAAGCTGAATATATGCTTTTCCTGCCTTTTTAGCGCGAAAAGTGAGAACGGCAAGTGGAGCTACGCCATTTGCATGCGAGCTCAAAGTAAATGCACCAAATGAAAAAATGCCGTTTGGCTGGTCAACGTACGTCCCCGGAGAAACGTTTTGAAACACTCCGGTCGGTTTTGCACCCTTATATTCAAGAAAATCCTGCGTATACGAGCCGTTCATCCGGATCGTATCCACGTCTTTAGCATTACTGACATTGATAACTACGTTAAAATCCTGTCCTACGTTGACCGTCTTCGGACCGGTCGGATAAGCGCTCGCCGAACCCTCTGCAAGGGCCTGCAACGGAGCGAATATTGATGTAAGAAAGGTTAGAAGAACGAGAAGGCGCATATCAATAGTAATTTAGCCAATGGCTCGCGAGCAGAGAAAGATCAACGTCGTCGACTAATCCATCTTCGTTAAAGTCCGCGAAAAAAGTGTACTTGTGCCAAGCTCGCGAGAAAAGAGAAATGTCCGCATCATCAACTCTCCTGCTTACATTCACATCTCCTATAAGCATTCTATGAATCTGACCGCCAACGACCGCAGATTTGTTTCCAGCCGCCGTCTCCGCATGAACGCTTAAATCATTATAACCTAAAAATAACGGCATGTCTTTTTTCCAACGCAAATGATCGACAAACTGCACTCCTTCCTTTGAACTATTGACCCAAATAGCCGCAGACGTGACATCTCGTTTTCCACCGATAACATGGTGGTTTTTCCATGTAGGCGTTTTAACTTCGATTGTAGGCGGCGGAACGGTTACTCCGGAAGGCGTTGTCGTAGTCTGCGTGTACGGAGCACCACCTCCTCCTCCGCCCCCCCCGCCTCCACCGCCAGGAGAAACGGACGGAACAACCGTGAGAACAGGCACCGGCGGATCAGGGAACGGGACGCCGCCAGGAGGTACGGTGAAATTCACGCTGTTTTGAGTCCCTACGATCCATTCTACCGAGGCATCCACTTTATAATTCGTTGATGCCTGGTTGATGTTTGCGCCCGGAGCGAAAGTGGAATTAAAGTTTTGAAAATTCGCGCTGCTTGCATCCGTGGCAAAAACAATATCAACGCTTCGTAAAAGAAGAGCCAAACAAACAACTGCGACTACAAGCATTCGCCGCATGGAAAAATAATACCATAAAATAAACAACTTAATAAGAAAAACGCCCCGAAAAAATTCCGGGGCGAACGACGAAAAGAAAGAACCGAACGATTCACTGATCGTGAAACTCGTCCCGTACGGTTCGGCTGTACACGGCTCTGCGACGAAGCCGCACTCCTTCGAGTACAGTGGTTCCGGGAAGGAGGATGACGCCCGGCACGAAAATCCCACCGCCGCCAACTTTGCAGCGATCACCGGCGATCAGACCGAGATGGCGCATGTTGGTTGAAACGCCTTCACCGTATCCGATATCTTCGCCGTTTCCGTTCAACGTTCGGTCGTTCAGGACCGCGTTCGGACCGATGAAAACGCCGCTCCCGATCACGGCATGTGCGACGCGGGTCCCGAATTGTATCTCAGAGTCGGCGCGAATTGTCGAGTTCTTCACTCTGCATCCTTGACCTACGACCGCCCTGTCTCCTACGAAGCTAGGACCGGTGATGACCACGCCCTTGCGCAGAATCACGTCTTTGCCGAAGACCACCGGGCCTCTGATGTGCACACCTTCGTCACTTTTCAGTCTATGTCCTCCGCGGACATGCAAGAGACGCTCGATGGCCATGAAGTTCGTGGGTGTGGAACTCTCCCGCTCCTCGTCCTTTATGCACCGTAACTCCGGCGGCCAATCTCGCGATGGCAAAAGCGGTGGTTCTTGACCGTGGTCGCCTGCGCACGCGTTCATGAACGCGATCATCTTCAATAGCGCTTCCCAGGGGTAGGCCTCGTCATCGAAGAAGAGGCGTTCGATGTCACTCAAGTTGGAAAAGAGCTCTTTGTTTTTCGGTATCATCGCATCTCCTTCGGTTGGGACTTTACGGGGAGGAGAGGCGGGTGTCAACGAAACAAAAAAGAGCCCCATGGCTCTTTTTTTATGCTTTCAGTTTCAATGTTCCCGGCACTCACCTGCTCTCCCAGGACCGGATTGGAAAATTGGGAGATTCCGCGCGAGGCTGCAAGGGGTTTTCAGAAGGAGGGGCGTCCTTATTTCATGAACGCTCTTTCAAGATTTTCTGCGTCGCTTGAACCAGCTCTGGCAAATCATGCTTCACTACCTCCCAAACTACGCGCAAGTCAACGTCAGAATAATCATGAATCACGACGTTCCTCATTCCAACGATTTTTTCCCATGGTATGCTCTTCTGAGATTTTTTCATCTCTGCCGGAATCCGCGCGACCGCTTCACCGATTACGGCTAGTTTATACAACACGGCCGCCTGCAACATCCTATCAGTAAAAAAAACATCCATTTCGACATCCACGGTATACGTCTGCACATCCGCTACCGCACGCAATACATCCGTCAGATAAACGTTAAGATTTTTTTTCATACAACGGCACCTGTTCAGTCAAAATTCTCCTCTTTAGCGCTGGATGTATTCCGCGGTAACTAACTAAATCGACTTTGCGACCTAGCAGTTCTTCCAAATCTAATTTCAACCCGCTGAATTCAAACAGCCCCATGGTCTTTGGCGGTTCAATCAAAATATCCACGTCGCTGGTCTTCTCCTGTTCGCCGCGCGCGAACGAACCGAAAACCGCCGCTTTACGGACACCATACCGACGAAACACTGGCACGACTCGACGCTTAATGAACGCCAAATCTTTTCGGATCTTCATATGACGACATCATACAAAAATTCCCGCATCTTATCAACTTCTCAGGGTTAGATTAT
>JBBTQP010000085.1:0-2541 GCA_038065635.1 Patescibacteria group bacterium
CTCGCAATGACAGTTGATTAGATTGCCACGTCGTTGCTACTCCTCGCAATGACGTTGATGCTACACTTCCACCCATGGAGTTCCGAAAAAAAATCAACTGCCTCAAACAAGCGCTACTCATAATCTCCATTCTCTATTTTTATGCGCTCGCTTTATTGTTGAACGCCAATAGAGCCACGTACGGGATGGATAGGCCGATAGTCTTCAGTCTGATGACGGTTATTTTTCTATCAGCGCTTGCGATTGAAGCCGGAATTACATGGTGGCATGCGCGAAAACGCATCATGTGGTGGATCTTGCTCGTCTTTTCTTACGCGGAACTCGGTTTTTTAGTCGCGCCATACATTTACGGTCAAAACGCGATCATCTTTTCCATGCTACTTCCTTTGGTATCCGTCTTCATGGGAGGATTCATTTACACGTTCGGTATCATAATATATCGCGCGATTCGCAAACCAACAAAAATTCCATTGACCGAATTGTTATTAGCGATAAAAACCATGCCGGGTTGGGAAGTGATCGCAGGTGGTATCGAAAAAAGTTTTCACTTTCTAAAAGACGAGGAGTGCTTGCGGTTTGCCAACACATGCGGTGTAGTGGCGGAGAAATATAAAACCCACCCATACATCGACCTTTCCGGAACACGAGTTAAAATCAGACTGCAAACGCAGGAAGCGAACGGGGTTACGAAAAAAGATTTGATGCTGGCGAAAGAATTCGATAGGGCGTTGTAAAATACAATGCGGGGAGGGCGGGAGAACCCCGCCCATACGAACAATCAATACATACATATATGACAAACTTTATATCGCCTCCAAGTCCGCAGACGCCGATCGTCCCTACGCCGACACCGACAACTGCTCCGATTGTTCCGACTCCGACTCCTTCGACCCCGCCTCCTACGCCTAGTACGAATCCGCGGAAACGTCTTCCGATAATCCTCGGAATAATCGGCGCTTTGGCTGTGGTTGGCGTGATAACTGCGGCATTTGTATTTCTTAAAACAGAACCGAAGGGAGAATCGCAACAGGCGACTGCGATTACGCGTCTTCGAATTCCAGCGGCACTTGCGGCTGACGCTTTCGATATTCAGATCGAAAAAAACGACGGGGCGGCCGCTGCGGTGGACACTACGTTTAAGGTGACGTCGAAAGTCGATATTAAGCCGGACGAACTGTTTCAGGTTTTGAGCGTTTCTCCGGCGCAGTCAGTAAAAGTAGAATCCATAGGCGAAAAGGAGTTCCGCGTCACGCCAAAAGAACCGCTCAAGCCAGGAACGGTCTATAAACTAGCCGTCGCGACGGTCGCGGTTCAAGACGACGGAACAGAACGCAACCGCGATTTCTCATGGGCAGTTCAAACCGCTGATATTTTCCGCGTCCTTTCCTCCGTCCCGGGCGACGGAATCGGTGGCGTTCCGATCGACACGGGTATCGAGGTCACACTCTCGCAAACCGGTTGGGAAGATCCGAGCGCGTTCGTGGAATTTGATCCAAAAATCGAGGGACGTTTTGAAACGCACGGACGATCTCTCGCATTCGTTCCTAAAAAACCTCTCGAACAAGGACGGATCTACACTGTCACTTATAAAAAAGGATGGAAACTGACCGGAAGTGATCGCGCGCTTGAAAAGGATTATGTAATCAGATTTGAAACGGCGACAAAAGATACGAACGCCGATAAAATAGTTATCAGACTTGAACCGAGCGGATCATTATTCGAAAATACTCCTGACAAAGAAACCCTGTTTCCTGTCTATACGTGGAATAGCGGAACAGTCACCCAACCGGTGACGCTAACAGGATTCTCGCTTTCATCAGAACAAGGAAAGGCCCTTTTAACGGAACTGAATAAGTTACCTTACTGGGCCATGGAAACCAGAAACCGCGGGGACGTTTTCAAAAACTACGAACGAACAAAAGTGTTTGAAACAAAATCCGCGCTTGAAATTTTCGGCCAATACAATCAATCCATGATCCGCGTTCCAGCTCAAAAAGCAGGACTTTACCTTGTTCGCATCATGCCAACCGCGGCGAATGAAAACGAAATCGTGGAGCCGACTTGGGTCGTACTGCAGTTAACACGAATCGCAACGTATTCGATAGCGGATGAAGCAACGACACTCTTGTGGGCAATGAGCGTTGATACGAAGCGCCCGTTGGAAGGCGTGAGAGCGGAAGTTGAAGGACAAAGCTCTAACACGGATCAATCCGGCATCGCGCGACTTAAAACTCCGGACGCGCTGATCTCAACCAGCACCGAAATTGCCGCATCAATCTTTCAACTCACATCCGGCACGGACGTCGCTTTGGTTCCGATCGTAAAAACAAATTACGGATGGGGAGATTTCGGTTCATACGGATTCCAAAACATACGCACGATCAGTTATATTTTCGCGGATCGTCCTTTATACCGAATCCGCGATAAAGCATCCTTCTTCGGCTTGGCTCAAGACAGGGAAACGAAAAATTCGGCCGGCGAACTGACGATCCTTTTGCGAAAATCCGGTTACATGGACTATTACACATTTGAAGAAAAAGT
>JBBTQP010000085.1:2641-10394 GCA_038065635.1 Patescibacteria group bacterium
CCGACGCAGGGAGAAGAAGCGAACATCGTTGGATCCGGATCTGTTTCTGTGTTTGCCGCAAGACAAGCTTCGGTAACCGAGATTAAAACCGACGGAGCAAACGCAACGATCTCCTTCTTCCTACGCAAAATAGATCTGACTAAAACCGGACAATTCGACGACTTGTACGGAAATCCCGTATCAGGCGGAAAAATTTCAGGAAGAATAATCGAACGGCGCTACGAACGCGTAGAGATTCCCGGACAATCCACGTACGATCCGATTGAAAAGAAGGTTATTCCAATGGTCAGATACGACATGAAGGAACGCGACTTACCGCAGCAGATCGCGCTTACGACGGACGCCGGAGGCCATGCGAGCGTATCCATTCAAATGCAAGACGGCGTCTCGTATCGATTCGTAGCCGCATCAACGGACGAAGCCGGGGCGCAAGACGTGTCCATCGGATCTTTCGCCAAGGGTTGGTACGACAATTATTTCGGTTCCGACGAAAATTCCTACTCTCTCGAACCGAGCACACGGCGCGAACGCGGAACCTCTTACTTTCTTGATGAAGAAGTGTCGTTGGATATCTTGAACAAAGGCACGCTCATCCAAAAGCGCGACGCGAAATCCATTCTTTTCCTTGAAACAATACGTGGAATAAAAAACGCGTCGGTCACGGACGTCCCTACTTATAAATTCCCGTACCGAGCAGAGTATATTCCCAACGTAACTGTCCGCGCTGTCATATTCGATAAAGGAGGATTTTCCGAATTGAGTTCTTACGTAACTTTCGATACGGAAACGCGCGAACTCAAAGTGGATATCACGCCCGACAAGAAATCGTACGCGCCTGGCGAAACCGTAAACGCTACAATCAAAGTTCAAGCCAAAGGCGATAAGCCGGTCGTTGGCGCGCGCGTTGCAGTGTCGACGGTAGACGCATCGCTTCTCGCCGCAATAGGCGGAGAACCGGCCGAGACCCCTCTCAACTTACTCTACAGTTGGGTGACAGACGGAATAATCGTCTCACGCGCATCGCATGGTGCCATGGGTGAAAACGCGATGACGCGAGGCGGAGCGGAAATGGGCGGCGGCGGAGGCGAAGTGATACGAAAAAACTTCAAAGACACCGCGAACTTTTCCGTGGTTACGACTGACGGCAACGGACAAGCGACAATCTCATTCACAGCGCCGGACAACATCACGTCGTGGAAACTCACCGGAGTCGCGTTAACTTCCGATCTTTACGCCGGAGTTGGAAGAGCTTCTGTTCCCGTGACAAAACCTGTGTTCGTCGATGCGGTCATTCCTTTCTCGTCGCTCACTCGCGACAAGCCCGAAATCAAAATACGCGCATTCGGATCCGCGCTAACCGCGAACGAACCGCTAAAATTCAGTGTAAGCTCTCCGGTGCTCGGTCTAAACGATCAACAATACGACGGCGTTGCCGGCCAATCCATTTCCATTCCTATCGCGTCATTGCCGGAAGGCGATCAGACTCTGGTGGTACGCGTACAATCGGCAAAAGGAAACGATGCGGTGGAACGCCATGTGAAGATTTACGTATCGCGATTCACAAAAGATGAAATGATTAAAACCGATCTCGTGCCTGGAGCCACGCTGCCGGACATTGGATCGCTCGCCGAACTCACGCTCATCGTAACCAGCCAGGCGCAAAACAAATATCTGGAAAATGTTCGGACTCTTTCATCACCGTGGTCTGCGCGCGCCGAAGCAAGAGTAGCTGGAAACGTAGCGAGATCTCTCCTAAAAAATATTTTCTCTGCAACCGACGTTCCGGAAAACGAATCTCTTCTCCCCTATCAACAATCCGACGGCGGGATCGCGATGTTACCGTACTCTTCATCAGATGCGGAGCTTTCGGCGAAGGTCGCTCTCACTTATCCTGACGCTTTCGACCGCTCGCGGCTCGCCGGTTATCTTTGGTCTTTGGCAGACGATGCAAAAGTAACACGCGAACAAGCCATACGCGCACTGTCCGGACTAGCGGCGCTTGGCGAACCAGTACTACTTCGACTGCGAAAATTTTCGGAAGAACCGGATCTTGGCTGGCGAGAAAAACTTGCGCTCGCTCGCGGTCTTGAAGCTGCCGGAGATCGCGAAGCGTCTCGCGCTTGGCTTGAGAAACTTCTTGAATCGTCGGAAAGCCGCGACGGAATGACGCGTCTCGTGGTTGATAAAGAAGAACGATCGATTCTTGAGGAAACGGCGGAGGCCGCGGCGCTTGCCGTATCTGTCGCTCATCCGAAAGCCGCGGAACTTGAGGCGTATCTACAATCGAACTGGAACAACGAGACCACGAACGACTTGGATCGCGCCGCTTTTCTAGCGCACATTCTTCCGACTCTTCACGCAGGAAACGTTTCAGTCGGATATACGATTGGAGGGAAAGAAGAGTCATTCGATCTTAAAGACGGCGCCACAAAATGGCTCACGCTCACGCGCGATGAAGCGAAAGCGTTCCGAGTGACAAGTGCGACCGGTCCTGCAGCGGCAACGTTCATCAGACGAACGCCGGGACTTCCTGCGACTGTAAAGGATGTCGGATTGATGCGTGAATACACTGTCGGAGATCGTCCGATAACGGAACTCGCGGAGGGCATGACCGTTAACGTGACGCTTTATCCGTCGTTTTCCGTGACCGCGCAGGACGGCTGTTACGTGATTCGAGACCATGTTCCCTCCGGTCTGTCACCTTTAGTTACGCTTGCGTACGATCCGTACGGAGGTGTTCGTGATTCATACCCAATCTACGTGGAACCGCAGGAATTAGGCTTCGTATCCTGCAAAGACGAACTGCCACATCCTATCAAATACCGCGTGCGCGTTGTGAGCAAAGGAACGTACGTTGCGGAACCTGCCATCATGCAATCAATGGAAAGTCCGAGAGTGACAGCACTCACGGCCGAACAATCCATCACGATAAAATGAAGCGTGCTATAGGAGTTGCGATCGCAGTAGCGGCGGCCACCATGGCCGCCGCTTTCGGATACGATCACGTTTCAACAACCTCAAAATCCTTCTCTCAATCTTCGGACGTCCGACGTCCGACAGATAAACAACATCCGACAGATAAACTGCTCGAAAAGCCCGTATTTCCGCCTTTCCACTCTTCGGACGTCGGACGTCCGACTATTCAGACGGATGGTTTTATCGACCCGATCCGCTTTCAGACGATTAAAACCGAGCACGCTGCAGCTGTAAACGGCGAGCCGATTGCCGGCGTCGTCAATCACCACGTACTCGCCTCCGATCTTCTTGCCCGTTTTTTCTCCACGCTTCGCGCCGCGCGGTCGGATCTCCAACGAATAATCATAATCTCTCCGGATCATTTCAAAAGCGGAGACGCTACGATCTCGATCGGCCGCGAAAATTACATATCACAAGGAAAAAATATCGCGGTTGACGAAGACGCGGTCGAAACGCTTACGCGGCTTGGCGTTGCAGTGACCGGATCGCGGCAACTCTTCGAACGCGAACATGGAATAGGCGCTCTTGTCCCGTTTATCGCCGTGACGTTTCCCGATATTACGATAGTTCCTATAGCGATTCGCGCGGACGTCAACCGAAGTGACATGGAAAAACTTGGACGCGCTCTTAAATCTCTCTTGAATGACAAAACTTTCGTCTTGATCTCGTCGGACATGAGCCACTATCTCTCCGAAAACGATGCGCTTGCGAACGATCGCGAAACTTTGTCATGGCTTGAAACCTTAAACGCGGACAATTTCAAGAAAGCTACTGACGACAATACGGACAGCGGTCCGTCATTCGTAGCGCTTTCCGCGCTATTTGATGAGATGGGACTAAAGCCGAACTTCAGCGAGCTGGATCACTCGATCTCATCCAAATACGGCGGCTCACGAGAAAACACGACTTCCTACATCACCGGTTTTTGGACAACGCCCTAATTACCAGGTACCAGGTACCTGGTGATTTCTTGATAACAAAAACGCTCGGTCGAGCGTTTTTGGATTATTGATTTTCTTGATTTTAGAATCCGAATTCTTTTGGAACCATGAGTTCCGGTCCGGTTTGCGACGGCTTGGTGATGAAGAACGACCCTATATCTTCACCGGTGCCGGCGGCATCCGCGAAACTCTGTTCAAGATCCGCCAACGAGCTGATCACATCTTCCCATTCATCGCTTCCGACTTTGAAAGATTTCAGATTTGCGTATTGCGACTTCGCATCCGCAACTATCTGTTCGAGCTCCGAAGTATCTTTCTTTTGAAGTTTTAATTTCTTTATCAACGACTCGTCTGCGCGAATACGTTGGTTGAACTGCGTGGCGTATAGTTTTGCATTTCGCGCCGCTTGAAGCTGATTGATCGCCGCGGTAACGTCATCGAATTTTCCGAATACTTCGTCCTCCAACACGCCTTCGATGTCATCCATATTTCCTTCATTCGCCAGTGTTTGCACCTTGTCGCGAGCCGTTTTGATTTCCTGAATCGCGGCGTCTCCTTCGGCGACGACATCAGCGGTATCGGCAGGAGGATTTTTCTTCGCTTTTACCCATAGACGTTCGATGTTTTTTAATTCGCGATTAACGCGGGCTATCATCTGCGGCACTCGCGCCAACATTTCGAGTCGATTGCGACATTCGTTCAAAGTGTCAAAAATCTCCGGCATATCTTCCGCACCCGCTTCCTGCGCGGCATCCATATCTTCGGCGGCGTTAACGGCTGAAATTATTCCCTCGATTTGCTGCATCGCATCTGCACACTCTTGCGGGATATTAACTTTCTTTTTTGCGAATTTCTCAAAATCTTTCTTCATTCGTTTTACTCCTGTCGCGGCCTGTTTCATCCCACGCTTCATTTGAGTCAATCCTTGTTTTTCCATTTCCAACCGTCGCTTTTCCATTTGCTCATCTTGTTTTTGGCGATCCTCGTCCGAAGGACCTTGATTTTGGTTGTTATTCCCCTGCATTTGACCCTGTTGCATGCCTTGTCCGCCGCCATCACCGTTCTTTTGATCAAATTTCACGCCATCAGAAGGCATTGAAAACGGCTGCATCTGATTCATTTGCGGCTGTTGCCCCTGTTGCTGATACGGCTTCGGCTGTTGATTTTGCTGAAAATCACCCCCCTGTTGAAAAGGTTGTGGCTGATTGTTCTGCTGAGGTTGCTGATACTGCTGAAAATCGTTCCCTTGCGGCTGAAAAGGCTGTGGATACTGGTTCGGTTGTACCTCCGGAGCCAGCTGTTGACTTGGCTGCGGTGGCGCGTTCGGTGCGGGTTCGGTTATAACAGGAGTCGCCTCCTGCGCTCGAACGGCAGACAAGTTCGACAAAGCGGACATTGTGCCCGTCGATCCGATAATGATACCTAAAAAGCCGGCAAGAACTGCATGCAGGGCCTTTTGAGACAAGAAATAAATCATATTGTGTTTGTTTTTGTTTTATTTTCACCAAACTTTAACTCACATTGACTTAATCATAGCACATTTTTCAACTTTTTGCAAGCCCCGAAAATAGAGCCACCGCATTCTAAACTCAATGCACCGCCTATTTTGTGTCATTCCGACAGAAGGTGCTCTGCGACGAGCGGAGGAATCCCTTTAAGCGCGGCATTAAGGGATTCCTCCGCTTCGCTGCTGCTTCGGTCGGAATGACAATGTAAGAGCTTGGTGCGTTGCTAACTTGAATTGATCGGGAGTTAGAGGGGGTTATTCCCCGCATTTATATCTTCAGATGTTGTCGTCATTTCTGTAACAATCGGCGCATCCTGCGTGACCGGCGCCTCCGTCTGTACGGTGGTCTGCCCCGTCATCGGATCATACGTAGCCGACGTTCCATCCGAGAATGACATGTTATATCCATCAAGCGACGGCTCCGCTCTCCATGAGAACATAAGATCGAAATTTTCTTCCTGACTGATGACGATCGTAAACCCATGATCGTTGACGTTGATGAGTCCCCACTTGCCGGTCGGTATTCCGTATGGCGTGACGGTGATGAGCGGATAACTATTCAACGTCGGGAATGTCACGTTCACTTCTTTCGCGCCTGCCGCGATCTTCGCTAAACCCGCGCGCGGCGAAACTCCGGGAGTCGTATAAGAGTTGTACGTGACGTTTGAGATGGAATCACCCTGCTTGATAATCTCTCCACCGCGCCAGCCAGGTTGAACGAACACGCTTATCAATCCCTCCTTCGGCGAGTCGTAAGATTCAAGCGCGATACCGACGACGGTTCCGGATTCCACGGCCTTCACCGCAACGCCCGGCTGACTCGACGGCGCGAGCTGATCTCCGGCCACGATTGCGCCGTTAACGGTAGAGACGCGAGTCGGCACGCGACCGGCAAGAGCGATCGGATACGTATCAGTGGCATGAGCTCCAGTGATGAACCCCGGCTTCGTTGAAACGATACCAAGTACTGACTCGTCTTTCGTCGTCGAGCGTCTCACTTTTTCTTTGGCATTTGGATCGGTTACCACGATGTCTCCAGGAACGAGTTTTTCATCCGAAATAAATCGCTCCGCGTAATCATACGTTGTCTGCGTAGACCATCCGTCCGCGTTCGTCGCTATATAAGTTGATGACGGCGCGAGCGTGTCGTCCAAGAAAATATACGTAGATGTTGACGCTACGCCATAAGCTTTGCTGCCTAGATAGAGGCGGCCTCCGACGGAAAGATCTTTCGTAATTCCAACCGATCCGATATCGCTTATCGTCAATAGATTCGAACCGAAAGTTCCACGAACCGAGAAGAGCGACGATGACGCGCTTATGACATCGTTCACGAGAGTGAAGCTGGAAGATATCGCCGTACTTGATGCAGCATCCCACGCGGATCCGAGGAACGTGAGACTATTTGAATCGAACGTCGAGGTCGCGGCCGAGGCGGTGCCGAGAGAGATTAAATTGGTAGTGCTTGTACCCGCTTCAAATATTCCATCACCCGACCATTGCGGGTCGACGTACATCTGAATCATGCCGGTCGAAGTCGCAAGAGACTCCATCGCCTGACCTATAATCATACCCACGCCGATCGCCTTAACCGCATATCCGTTATCTCCAGCCATTAGTTTATCGCCGGCAGAAATCATACCGTTCACGATACTCGCCTTCACCGGAAGTTGCCCGAGAAGACCGACTATCTTGTAATTTGGGTTACCTTCATGCGCACCGTCTTTACCGGCATTTCCAAGAACTAACGGACGTTCAGAAATAACTCCTAAAACAAACTCACGATCGCCAGACATAGCTCGTTTCACTGAAGAGGCCGTCACTCCATTCATAGCAACAACTTCTCCAATTGAGATAGTAACATCGTCAGTTGGAAAATACTCAGCATAGTCACCGGGCGTACCAACTGTCCCATTATCAGCAAAAATCTGACCGTTACAACGAATGGAGACATTGCCTCCAGCAGAAGAGATTATCATTACTTTACCATTAGAAGAATTACAGCTTCTATAGCCAGCTATTGCTGCACCAAAAGTCGAACTAGTTCTATCGATCGCGAGCAACGCGGCATTCACGCCTGAATTGACGCCATTCACGAACAATCCGCCGGCACTTTTTACCGTTCCACCACCAATGGTGAAATCATTGGAATCTGGTATATCTCCCAAGCCGGCGGAAGTACTCGTAACCAAGCCCACTACGCCTCTCATATTTGTCAGCGTTCCATCAGCGATCTTTAGAAACTGCCCTGCACCGGCTTGAACGTTTACATTATTATCAATCACATTAACAGTACTCAAGAACGTAGACGTCCCCGCGCCGCTGACTG
>JBBTQP010000086.1:0-2875 GCA_038065635.1 Patescibacteria group bacterium
ACCATCGTCGTCAGCATCGTCGCCATGATCACGGCGCTCATCGCCGTCTGGATCAAGGACATCGATGCGAAGGGCTTTCTCACCGCCTTCGCAGTCATCTTTTCTGCGATCGCGGGGGGAGGATGGAGCTCGAACATCAATGAACTGCTCGGGATTCGTGACGGAATCTACAACCAGTCCAAAAGCTGGCTCGAGGACTCGCAGAAAGTCGTCGCCGAGCGACAAGCCGAGATCGCCAAGCAGAAGTCGAGGATCGTGACGCTCGACCAGTACAGGGTCGCGTACGAGCGCGCCGTGCAGTCCGCACTCGCGACCACGCCGACCTCGGAAGGAGACCGCACGGTTTTCCAGGTGGTGATGTTCAACATCCCCGCCAATTTCCCGGCCGCTGTCATCATGAGCAACTGCAAGGATCGGGAGATGGTCAAGAACGCGCTCGATCCGCTCATCTCGCAACGAAAGGTCTTTGCAGGCGACCGCCCCGCTTGGGACGCGCTCTTGAACTGCGCCCTCGTCACCTCCAACCGTTGACGCCGTTGCGTCGACGTCTCGAGTAGCTCGCGCGCCAGCGTGAGACAAGAAGCGCACCGTCGCAAGACGGGCTCTCGCGCTCCTGTCTCCCGATGGCGCGCTTCTTTGTTTTCCGCAAATGCCAAACCACGCTACATTTGCATGAAAATCAAACAAACAGTCCATCCTTTTATATGGCATTAACCCCTTTTTCCTGCTAGGATAGCGTCATGATCGGCTCACTTCGTGGCGTGGTTCAAGAGGTTCATCCGCCTTTCGTTTTGTTGGAGGTCGCCGGTGTGGGTTATCTCGTTTCGGTCAGCATCCCTACGATCGCCACTGTCTCCGTCGGGAGCGAGGCGAGGTTTTATATCTATGATAACGTTCGTGAAGATGCTCGCGACGCTTATGGATTTTCAACGTACGACGAGCTGCAGTTTTTCAAAAAACTCATAAGCATTTCCGGCGTCGGTCCCAAGGTTGCGCTCACTATCCTCTCCGCGGGATCTCTTCGCGCGATTCAGGATGCGATTCTTTCCGGCAACCTCTCATTTCTCACGTCCGTTCCAGGCGTCGGCATGAAGACGGCGCAGAAGATCGTGTTGGAGTTGAAAGGAAAAATCGTGGAAGAGTCTGACTCGAGTTCTCCGGATCGCGAAGTGATGGACGCTCTCGTCTCGTTGGGCTATAGCGCATCGCAGGCAAGGGATGCCGTATCGCGCGCCGGCGCATCCGAGGAAATCGACGTGTCGCAGCGCGTGCGATTGGCGCTTAAATATCTTGCTAAATGAAGTTCGTTGAAATCACATCGTCAGAAATTTGGGACGCGTTTCATACGCGACACGCTTGGAGTCAGTTTACGCAATCATGGGCGTGGGGGGAGTTTCGTCGCGCAACCGGATGCAAAATTCGTCGCATGGCGCTTATTGATCCAAGCGGTCAGTGGCTTTTGGCGGCACAGTTTGAATATCGCGCAAAACGCGTGTTCGGCGGTTTTTGGTTTTCGCCGCGCGGTCCGGTTTTTTCAGACTCAATTGGCAACGAGGCGAAGCTTGAAGCCATGCGCGTTATGCGGCAAGAGTTATCTGCCGCGCATTTTCCCTGCCTGTCGGCAGGCACGGCGCGCTCGCTTTTTATCCGCGTTGAGCCGGTCTCGGAACTTGGAAAGCCGGAAGGGCTTCCCGTCCTCCCGTTTTTGCGCAACAAGCCACGAAATCCTTCATCGACTGTTTTGGTTGATCTCGAGCGTTCGCGCGAGGAGATCCAGTCAGCCATGAAACAAAAGACGCGCTACAACATCCGCGTTGCCGACCGGCATGGAATAACGACTCGTGTAGCCACGCATCCAAGCGATGTCACGGCGTTTCTCGATCTGCACGAAAAGACCGCGGCTCGCGATCGCTTTACCGCGCAAGATCGAAACTATCTCGCGGATTTGTATAAAAATTTTGAGCCGAAAGGTCTAGCTCGAATTCGTCTCGCTGAACGTGGCGAAATCCTGTTGGCGGGAAGCATGGAAATTTTATACGGACGAACAGCGACTTATTTGCACGGCGCATCCTCTTCGGAAGGGAAAAATCTAATGGCGCCGTACGCGTTGCATTGGGACGCGATCATGCACGCAAAACGCGACGGCAGTTTGATCTACGATTTTTGGGGAGTGAATCCCGCGTCAAAAGCCGCGTTCGCGTATAAAGATTCGTGGGAGGGAATCTCACGATTCAAACTCGGTTGGGGAGGGCGCCTCGTGGATCTCGTAGGCACGTGGGATTTTCCAATCCATCCGATCCGATATTTCATCGCCTTTCCACGCCAGTGGTGGAATTCATGATGAGGAGTATCAAAGAGCAAGTCGCTCGATAAATTTGATCAGCGGTCGCTCGAAATCGCTTGTCGCGGACAGGCATTGAGCGACCGTTTTTATTAATGGAGCGCGAATTTTCTTTTTTGAAAGAATGTTGCGCACCGCTTTAGCCGCCTCGATCCCCTCGACTGTTCCAAGGCCGAGAGAAACAGGGTCACGCGTTTTTGCGCTCACCAATCGTTCCCCGAAAGTTCTGTTTCTTCCATGAGCTGAAACGCCGCTCACGAAAATATCGCCGATTCCGGCTAATGTGATCGCCGTCTCCGCATGGCCTCCAAGTTTTGGCAGTACTTCTCTAAGCTCCTGTATCGCAAGTGTGATGATCAACGCTTTCGTGTTGGTCGCGTATCCAAGGCCGTCGCACATGCCAAGCGCGATCGCGTAAACGTTTTTCAGAGCCATGGCGTATGATACGCCAACGATATCCGATGAAGTCGCGACCTTGACCGTTTTACTCTCCAGAGCGCGCTTTAGCGTATGAACCGCGTCTTTGTTTTTTCC
>JBBTQP010000087.1:0-1461 GCA_038065635.1 Patescibacteria group bacterium
TTATCAATCACATTAACAGTACTCAAGAACGTAGACGTCCCCGCGCCGCTGACTGTCAAAACGCCGTTCGTCAGAATTCCTCCAATTCCGACATTGAGAGATCCTGCGACCGTGAAATCATTATTCACGAAACCGCTCCCGCGAACCTGCATCGACCCGAATTCCGCGGCGCCTGCCATGATACCGTTCGTCTCTATTCCTTTTATGTCGATGATGGTCAATTTATTGGATCCTTCTTCCGTTACGTATAGATAGCGTCCGCTTGTAAAGACGTCCGATGGTCTAGCCGCGGTAACTAGAGATATCTTTGTTATCTCGAAAGGATTCGAGGAGCTCGCCACGTCAATGACGCTCACGCTGTAACTTTGCTCGTTATTATTCGCAAGGTATGCGTATTTCCCGCTCACGCTGATTCCTATCGGCCAAACACTCCCGCCAGAGGCAAGAGATAACGCTTTCATTACCGTAGGAGAAGCGGGATTTGATATATCAATTACGGAAAACTTATTTGTAAGCTGGTTCGCGACATACGCGTATCTTCCCTGTACGCTTACTGCAAATGGGCCTCCGTCGGTTCCGCTGCCGTCCACAAACAAAGAATTGGTGAATGAAAGTATCGAAGGGGTTGATGTCGAAACATCGAGAATATAGAAGTTATTGCTGGTTACCAATGACCAGTTCGTGACATACGCGTAACGTCCGGAAACAAATACGTCCGTAAGAGAGCTGCCGAGAGGGATTGCAGAAATTATCGACGGTTTCGTCGGATTTGAAATATCAACAACGGTAAACGAAACCGTAGCTCCGGATCCGTCGGTAATATATGCTCTTTTACCGCTCACATATATGGAAGGCCGTCTGCTCGGATATGTGACGTCGGTTCCAATGCCAGCGGAAACTGCGAGCGAAGACACCGCGACAGGATTTGAAACATTGGAAACATCAAAAATATTGAGGCGATTGCTTGCGATAACGTAAGCGTATCTTCCTGCAACGAATACTTCGGACGGACTGGATGAGGTCTGCACTATTCCTACGCTTATAGGATATTGCGGATCGCTCACGTCAAAAATATTAAGACGATAAACTCCACCGGCGTCATCATTTACTACATAAGCATATCTACCTTGAACGAACACGTTTTGAGGATTGGGCTGCGCCACCGTTGTACTGACGGTTGTAAATGACTGTCCTTGAACGAGCGTGTTTTTGATATTCCCGACGACCGTGAGTTTTTCCGTCGGCGTGGATGTGCCGATTCCAACAAAGTCGTTCATCGTGAACGTAACATTCCCCGTGGATGACACGGTGATACTGCCGTCGGTCTTCGTGATAAAACCGTTTCCAAAATACGTTGACCCTGTTCCTGCGATGAACGCACCATTCGTGTAAACGCTTGTCGCGCTTCCGATATTGCCTTGTACGAATAAATCGTTTCCGGAGAATTGGAACGCGGCGTTC
>JBBTQP010000088.1:0-1292 GCA_038065635.1 Patescibacteria group bacterium
CGTGAGCATTATGATTCTTTCTTTGAGTTTCTTGACTTGCGCTTCTGTGCCTTGGTGATTTAAGTCTTTTGCGTCTGCGAAAATCAGTTTGAGCTTTTCGTGAACGTATTTTCCTTCTCTTCCAAAGTTTTTAGCAAGATCTCGAGAATCATCAAGAATGTGAGACCAGCATAATTGTAAGGTGAATCCTGCCTTTTCTGCTAAACATCTGTTTGTGGAACTTCTGTCTACAACAAGAACATTTCCTTGTTGTTTCTTTCCAAAAAGTTTGAGTGGAATTTCGGCTTTTCCCCTTCTTGTGATTTTGTACAATACAGCTCCCACTGTGATGAATACCCAAGCAGTGTAGTTTTTGGCTTCGGTTCTCCAACTTGTTGTGTCAGTATATTTGACTTTAGCAATCTTGAGAATATGCTCAAGATTTTTGTAGTATGGACCAAACGCACGTGCAAGCTGATAGCCAA
Source organism: Patescibacteria group bacterium (assembly GCA_038065635.1). Lineage (GTDB taxonomy): Bacteria > Patescibacteriota > Patescibacteriia > 2-12-FULL-60-25 > 2-12-FULL-60-25 > JAHJFW01. The sequence continues at coordinate 465 of JBBTQP010000088.1, forward strand.
TGAGTATGATCTCTCCTTGGCTAATGTGAATACCAAAAACAGTTTGGAGGAATTCTTGAATTTTATTGACTGGAAGACGCATTCCTATGCGTAGATACATAATGAAGAGCATGAGATTTAAACCCAATCTAGCATGGGGAAGAACATTTGGCACTTCAGGCTCTATGATTTTCTTACACTTCTTGCAATATTTTCTATGGATATTATATTGAGTGGTTTTTATTTTTGCAACAAAGTGAATCTCAGTAACGTAACGTGAGCGTACTTCCTGATCTTCATCAGGAAGTTTTTCTCCGCATAAATGGCAATGTTTTTCTTTGAGTTCTTTGATATGATCTATTCTTTCTGGAACTTTTCTCGTATAAGCTTTGTGTCCTTTTTGCGCTCCCAAACCTTTCTTTTTTATAGTGAGATTTGGTTTGAGATGCATTGCTTTTTTGAGTTCATTTACTGTTCCTTCATGCTTGAGCTTGAATTCCTCAAACTCCTTTTCAATCTTTTGTTTCTCATCTTCAATCTTTTGTTTCTCTTGCTTTAATTTTCTGTTTTCTTCTTTTAACTGCTGATTTTCTTTCTTTAATCGTTCTATTTCTTTTTCATTCATGGTTCAATAAGGACTACACGAACCTTTTTTCCCAACCAAGATTTTGGAACGTAAATTCGTGCGCTATTTCCTCCTTTTTCAGGAACTTTCTCAATTACCCCATACCCTTCCATTTTTATCTGAATTGGCTTTGCCATTGTAGTTACAATGTAACTACTATCTTAAATAGATTTCGCTACTCCAGAATATAGGTTGAAAATTACTTCAGAAAGCTGAACAATTAC
>JBBTQP010000089.1:0-1640 GCA_038065635.1 Patescibacteria group bacterium
GTTGTTTCTATGATGGCGAAAAACTTAACCGGACAGGCGTGGGACATGACCCTTTTTTAATTATGATTTAAATTAGAGAAGTTAACCGCATAAGTTTTACGAGAGATCATAAGCTGAAAAAGGGTCATGTCCCGTTATCTGTCCCGTTATCCCGTGCGTTTTCTGTAATAGTCAATCTTAAAAAGATTTTGAAATTCTTTTTTAACCTTGATTATCTCAGGAAGTTTCGCGCGTTTTTCTATATCAATCTTTGTCCAATCGCCTGATTGAGCAAGAAGATCACGGAGTTCCGTTCTGTTGACGAGTATTGCCGAAGGTTTTCCGTGTTCCTTTATCGCTTCTGAGAGTGCGAGAAGAAGTTTATCAGCGAAGGTAGAGCGTTCTGTCATGACGGTTTTAAAAATAAAACCTGATTGAGAGTCCACGATGAATAAGACGCGAGGAAAAAAAGACCGACCAGTATCGTTAACGACCGGCAATTCTTGAATGAAATAATCAATTTCCCACGTAAGACCGTTCCGCGTAACGCGGTCCTGCGTCTTCACGAAGTGCGTAAAAGCCGCTTCGGAGAAACGTAATTGCTCCGGAACATAATCCGGAACATCTTGCCATGAGTCTCGCCATACTAATCCATCGGCTTCATTTGAGGAAACGCGACAAAAAATCTTCTTTGCTTTTATGATACCTGTGAGATCCCCTCGTATCAATCGATTGCAGACCTGCAGAATTTGTTCAAAAACTACAAGGAGTGAGCGGGCTTTCGTCTCCGAAACTATGACAGGAAAAAATTCCGGCTCATACATGATAAAGCTCGGATGCCTTTTCTTGTCTTCCAATCGTATACGATAGCCCTGATACGTGTTCCGCACGTCGTCATACATTTCATGTGGATATTCGAGCGTCGAGAGAATGGAATTCTGCTGAAGATGCCACTCGTCTTGTTCTCTCAAGACGCTCGTTGATTTCGCTTTTTTATAACAGTAGTACCCGAGAACTCCGCGATAAGAGGCGATCCCGAACAGCGTTCCCATGCTTCCCATGAAAATATTATAAAACGTCTCTCCGCTTAGTGGATCGACTACACCGATTACTTCACTATCACCCAGAGCGTTCCATGGTTCAAGTTCAGTTATATTCAGAAATATCTCAGAGAGTCGTTCAAGCGTTTCTCTCAAAATTGGGTCTTTTTGCCAGGAAAGAAACGAGTGTTTATGAGCAATAAATTTATGCATAGGTATAGGTATAGGTATATGTATTGATCCAACGTATCAATAATCGCCAGAACTGTAAATGAAACAACCAAAATCGTCTTCGTTAATCCAGATAGAGAATTATTCGTTCGATTTCTTTTTTCCACTCATAAAAAAATCTCCGCATGAACAGCGGAGATTTTTCTTGGCAGAGCATCGTGGAAGACGTTCGGACGCTGGTAATTGCGGAACCAGCCCTATACATGGCCAGACTCCGTTAGAGAATCCAACCCGTGACATTTTGTCACGATCCGCCCAGCAGCTTTTTGTTTTGCGGTTTCTTCAGATAATTTTTCTTCGACACGACTGATCGTCCAAGTTGTTTTTCCAGTTCTTTCCTTGCGACCGCCGCAACGTTCCCACCGATCTTCGCATCGTCTTTGAGTTCGG
>JBBTQP010000090.1:0-1030 GCA_038065635.1 Patescibacteria group bacterium
CGCGGATCTCTCCTATTTATCCACAATGCTGGTCTAGACAGACCAGACCACTATATCCTTCAAGTATTCGCGCATTCCGCCTTTCAGAACTTTTCTGCGATATTTCGTCACGAACACGAGATGGTAGTCGGCGCGATACGTGATGTGGGCTTGTTTGCGGTATTCCATAGCCCCTGCATGTTACCACCGCTGCCAAGATCAGAAAGACGTCGGATCCCCTCCATCCACGGGCTGAAGCCCGTGGATTTGCGGCGGAATATTAAAACGGAAGAAAACGCCATATAAAGCTGTTGGAAAGGATTCTATATTCAAAGGCCTCTTAACCTGTAAAAATTGCGGCTGCTCAATATCCCCTGACATAAAAATCAAGAAAAGTGGCAAAATTTTTATCTACTATTCCTGCACGAACTCAAAAGGGATATGCCAAAGGATATATGCGACAGAGAAGGCACTCCTACAGCCGATATACGCCCTCCTAGAACGTTTTGAGGGTATTACAGAGGAAACACAGTCCGAGCTTGTAGACGAGCTTAGAAAGAACACAGAAGCGGGGGTGGTTTTCCATAAGGCTCAGATCAATCGCATCCGAGCAGAATATGAGCAACTGAAGCAACGAGACGACCGATTGCTTGATACCTATTTGGATCAGGGTATTACTAAGGATGTATATGACAAAAAGCATCAGGAATATCATGATCGGCTGCAATGCTTAAATATCGAACTCGAAGAACATACAAGAGCCGATTACGACTATCAAACGACCGTAGCCACGGTGCTTTCCGTGGCTCGACGTGCAAAGGTGATCTTTGAAAGTTCTGAAATTCATGAAAAGCGAGCCTTTATCAATTTCCTCGTTCAGAACCCTGTAGTGTCGGGGAGAGAATTGACCTTTTCTCTTAAAAAGCCTTTTGATTCTGTGCTTATTTTGGCAGACGCACAAACTAAAACGACCAGCATTTCTGCTGATCGTTCAAGTTGGCTCCGAGGGTGGGGCTCGAACCCACGACCAAGGGATTAACAGTCCCCTGCT
>JBBTQP010000091.1:0-1562 GCA_038065635.1 Patescibacteria group bacterium
GACGTGGCAATCTCGACCCCTGTCATTGCGAGGAGTAGCAACGACGTGGCAATCTCGACCCCTGTCATTGCGAGGAGTAGCAACGACGTGGCAATCTAGTAAGAGGGAGTCTCTCCTCTGATTAGATTGCCGCGCCACTGCTGTGGCTCGCAATGACGTAGGTACTGGATTGCCACGTCGCACAAGCCTCCTCGCAATGGCATATTCATAAGTTATCTTGTGAAGGCTCCTAAAAAAAGTTGCCATGCAATGCCAGCGGCATCCCACGGCTTCTGTCCTTTTTCGAGCGACTCTTTAGAGTAATGAACTCGAACCGGAACCTCGCGCCAACGCAGAGCTGACCGCGTCACAAGCCGGAGTATTTCGGAACAATGCGCCATTCGATCATGGCGAAAATCAACGACTCTCGCGGCGCGCGAAGAAAAAACGCGATAACCGGATTGCGGATCAGTCATGCTACGCGGTATGCCGATAACGAACGCATTAAACGTTCGAGCCGCGTGCAATAAGATACGACGCGACAGAGGCATTCCAACGGATTCCACTCCGAGGAACCGCGAACCAAATACGACATCCGCTTCGTTCGCTTTAATCGGAGATAATAGATTAGGAATGGAGCTCGGATCATGTTGCCCGTCTGCATCTATATGAACGATCACGTCAGCTCCAAGTCTCAAAGCTGCCTCCGTCCCCGTCCTAAGCGCCGCGCCCTGCCCACGATTCACGCGATGGCAAACCACGGTAGCTCCGGTCTTTTTCGCCGCCTCCGCAGTATTATCGAGAGACCCGTCGTCCACCACAACAACACCGTCCACAAACGGCGAAACATCACGGACGGTCTGCGCGATACGTCCGCCTTCTTGAAACGCTGGAATAACCGCTATAGTTCTCACCCTGATACCTTACGCGAAAACCAAGATTTTTTGTAGGGGGTTTCGACTTCATTCGTTTCGTAACTCTACTAACACGCTTAACTGGTGATCGTTAATAAATTTTCATGGTACGTTTTTCACAACTTGAAATTGTCCAACGATCTTAAAAGAGGCACTGCCTCATAATCATTTTCTATTCTAAAATCCTCTCCTCGTTCATTATCTTTATCTACTGACCAACTCTGCCCATCCCATGACTGGGCAATGAGTCGCCCGTTCTTATCCTTAATATACAATGGCATAGGTGAAACACCATCCAGGTCTCTTATCACTGATAATTCGTTACCATCAGCATCAACACTGATATACTCCTTGAAATATTCCGGATTAAAACTACTTTCCACTTCTTTCCAATTAGACCTTTCCATTAGACTCTGCGCGATCCTTTTCACGGAATCAACTCTCGCCTCTTTGTTTACGGGTTTTCCTTCTGTCTCGTGACGCTTTTTGACTTCCATGTTCATTTTTTCTGACATATAAATACAATAAAATTAAATTTTAGGAATAATAATGCTTTTTTTAACTATCCCAGCGAAAACTCCGCTCCAAAGAAAACTTTGCACTAATTCTAAGAAATGTTACCCCCAGTATGTAGAAAGTTGTCTACTCTGGGGGTTTTCTTTTTAGGGT
>JBBTQP010000092.1:0-36654 GCA_038065635.1 Patescibacteria group bacterium
GAATTTTGAACGAGGATCTTGAGACAAAATTCAAAGACCCGGACAATAACCTGCGAATCGTTTTCGTCTGCGCTATGTGGATGACCGGCTTTGATGTGCCGAATCTTTCGACACTCTACCTCGACAAACCACTTAAAAATCACACGCTCATGCAGACTATCGCCCGAGCAAATCGCGTCTATCCGGGCAAAACAAATGGTCTTATCGTGGACTACATCGGCGTATTCCGAAATCTTCAAAAGGCACTCGCAATCTATGCATCCACTAAAAGCGGAGATGATGAAATTATTCAGGATAAAAACGAGTTGGTAGAAATACTCTTCTCCACCGTTTCAAAGACGCGCCAGTTTCTCAAAACTCTCAAGCTTGATATCAATGATTTACTCAAAGCGCAGGATATCGAAAAAATCAGGTTGGTAGATGTGTTCACGAATCGGATATTGCAGGATGAAAAGACAAAACAGCAATATCTTGAGCTTGCCAGCGATGCTTATAAATACTACCGAGCGGTCCTGCCGGAGCCGAAAGCGGAAGATTACTATCATGAAGTGACGGCATACAAAGTGATCGCTTCACGCATACGGGAAGTGATTGACGAAGATACAGATGTCTCACAGGTAAAAAAGGATCTTGAGAATCTCCTTGATCGTTCCATCCGGGCCGGTGAGTATGTGATAAAGAGTACCCCAAAGATTAAGGATTTGAGCAAGATCGATTTCGAAGCGTTGCGAAAGTTTTTCGATGATTCGGATACGAAGAACATCGAAGCCGAGCATTTGAGCGCAGAGTTGGAGGAAAAAATCAAAGAGATGATACGTAAGAACAAACTACGTAAGCATTTCCTTGACCGGCTAAATAAGCTCTTGCACGAATACAACACCGGCTCACACGACCTTGATGTCTTTTTCGATCAGCTTGTCGAGCTTGCAAAGGAATTGAGCGAAGAGGATCGTCGCGCCGTTTCTGAAAATCTCACGGAAGAGGAGTTGGCTATTTTTGATATTCTCCGCAAGGAAAAACTCAATCCAGACGAAGTCGAACAAGTGAAAAAAGTTGCTAAAGAATTGTTGACCAGACTGAAGGCGGAAAAGTTGGTTTTGGATTGGAAGCGAAAAGAAGAAACGCGAGCCGATGTGAAGATAACTATCCGCGATATGCTCTACGATGAGCTCCCGGGTCCGGCATACACCGAACCGGACTGCGAGGAACGAACCCAAAAGGTATATTTCCACGTTTTCGACAACTACGTGGACGAGAAGGTGAACGTTTACGCGTAGTAGTTATACACGGATTGTTGTTTGTTGGTTTGATATTGTCTATAATGCAATCAATGAAATTTCCTCGCCCAAAAAAGCTTATTTTCGTTAATAATAAAGGTGGGGTCGGTAAAACGACGTTGGCTTTTAATTGCGCCGTTTCGTTTGCCAAAGAAGGATATAAAACGGCTATTATAGATCTGGACCCGCAATGCAATCTTTCCCGTCTTGCAATGGGTGAAGAATACTATGCGAAAAATCTTTTTTCTTCAACGGAAAAGACGGTGTATGACGTTTTACGAGGCGTAGTTGAGGGTGGTAGCGATATAAATCTTGCGGTGAAATTTCTTCCGGTTAGAGCCGATAAAAATCTTCTGCTTCTTAAGGGCGACATAAACCTATCCGTGTATGAAGGATTACTCTCGACCGCTTACGGGCAAGCCGCCTCAGGGCAACCGATCGGATATTTTCAAACAAGCGCCATTGATCGATTTCTGCGCGAAAAAGGGTTAAGCGATCAGATAGACATTTTCATTATTGATACCTCGCCTTCTTTGGGATTATTGAACCAGATGATTTTACTTGGTGCCGATTATTTTGTAGTGCCGATGATGCCGGACGCATTTAGCGTTCAGGGTGTTGAAAATTTGGGGATCGTATTTGAGAAATGGAAAATACAATGGCGAAATTCCGCCAAAGCTCTTGCCGGCAATACCGAAACAAAATTCGTGCTTCCTGGAGATCCTCTATTTATCGGATATGTTGTTAACGCATATAATGTGTATGGCAACCAACCGATCGCCGACCATCGCGCGTGGATGGAAAAGATACCGGAACGAGTGCGTACATATCTCTCTGAAAAACATTGCCGCAACGGGCTTGTGGAGGAGAGTTGGAAAAACCCATTAAATATTATTCAGGACTACGGCAGGATTCCGGCAAAGTGCCAAGAACTGGGAGTTGCGATTTTTGATCTTGACCCGACGCTGATAGCTGATAATCAACAAGGCACGAAAGAAAATATTGAAAAATCAAAAGAAGAATTTACCACTCTTTCAAAAAATATCTTAAAAGTTCTTTCGGCATACTAACCACTTGCTAATCGTGCTTGGCAGGAGTATAAGTAGGGTCCATGAAGGATAAGAAACCAACCGTACTCGTTGGGATGTCCGGGGGTGTGGATTCAAGCGTTTCAGCCGCCCTGCTTGTGGAGCAGGGGTTTAGTGTTGTCGGAGGTTTTATTAAAAACTGGTCGGATTCAAAGGATGTTTGGAGCGGGGAGTGCCAGTGGAAAGGAGAGCGGCGCGACGCAATTCGAGTTGCCGCCGCGCTAAATATTCCTTTGCTAACTTTTGATTTTGAAGAAGAATATCGGCGCCGCGTCGTAGATGAATTATTTCGCGGGTACGAGGCGGGAGAAACTCCGAATCCGGATGTTTTGTGCAACCAGTCAATCAAGTTCGGATTGTTTCTTGAAGAAGCAAAGAAGCTTGGAATCCAGTACGTCGCCACCGGACATTACGCTAGAATAGAACGCGATAGCGACGGAGCCGCTCGTCTTTTGCGCGGAGTTGATACCGATAAGGACCAATCATATTTTTTGTACCGTGTTCCGCAGGAAGCGCTTCGCATGTCGCTTTTTCCGATCGGTCACTTGAAAAAGTCGGAGGTACGAGAAGAAGCGCGCCGATTAGGACTTCCTGTTGCTGAAAAGCCGGACAGTCAGGGAATTTGTTTTATCGGAAAATTGGATATGCAAGATTTTTTGAGAACGCGCATCCCGTCCACACCGGGAGAGATCACAGACGCGGACGGAACGGGTATCGGATCGCACGAAGGACTCGATGGTTTTACGATCGGTCAACGCGCAGGCATCCGCGTTTCACGAGGTGCTTTACCGTGGTACGTGGCGGAAAAAGATCTCAAGCAAAATCGTCTCATCGTCGTGCAAGGCGAAGATCATCCGATGCTTTATCGAAGCGAAACGGACGCGCGAGATCTCCACTGGACTGGGCGGTCAGCCCCGTCTTTCCCACTCGATTGCGAAGTCCAAGTCCGATACCGCCAAGATCCAGTCCGCTGTGTCATACCCGTGCAGACGGGTATCCATCTTCGTGTCGATTTCAAAACTCCCGTCAAAGCGGTCACCGCCGGTCAGTCCGCTGTTTTCTACCAAGGCGAAGAATGCCTTGGGGGAGGGATTATGCTACACTCCGGCCATGTCGCAGCGCAACCAGCGATTTGAGTGGATTTCTCTTGTTTATTTGGCCTTTTTTGTATTAGCCGTTCTCTCGCCGTCTTTGGTAAAATATAAGTGGTTTGGAATCGAGGAAACTCACTTGGAAGAGATTTTGATTTTTATTTTCGGCATCGTAGGTCTCACTATTTTTTCCGTGTACCAACGGTTGATGGAACGGCATGAACGCGAGCATGAGCACGCCAAAGGCGAGTATGACAGAGCGCGACGTGAATTAGTCGAGTCTTACAAGTATATCGGCGCCATCAATCGGCAGATAGAAGTTTTGAAACGGATTACCAACGAGACGTCTTTGAGCATCGTTGAAAGTGAACATCTCGCGAAAGATCTTCTCGCCTCTCTTGTCGCGAGCGCCGCAACATCCGTCGGATCCACGACTGCGTTCGTTCGATATGTGGAATTAGCGAAGCTGCGAACCGATTACGAGTTTTATCATCCGCCGGAAAGCGAACGCGGGTTGAAAATATCAAACAAGGATTTGCTGGCGGTCCATGACGCGGGAAGTTCGCACGCTTTTCTTCGCACGGAAGACGGGCGTAGTTTGCTGGTTGTTCCATCGGACAGGAAAGGCAAACGCATCAAGGCATATCTCATGGTTTTGCTTCCAAACGGAGAAACCGAAGACGTGGATCCGTCACTTTTGAAAGTTTTCGCAAATCAGGCGGAATTGCTACGGCACACGCTTTCTCGTCGCCATGCAAACGGTGATCCACTGGAAATGATTAAGGAAACCGCGCTACAGTCTCAGGGTGAAGTAGTATAATGAATCTATATCGGGATTTCTTTAATTGTCATTCCCGCGTAGGCGGGAATCCATTTCCTCGAAATATAGAAAAGTTGTGTTATCTTCACGGTCTGGATCCCCCCGAACGCATTCGGGGGGATGACATAATAAGGCCAATGTTAAATACGCATAAATTGATATGACACAAAGAGAACTTCGCACCGCCTTCCTCGCATTTTTTAAGGAAAAAGGCCACGCCATTATCCCATCCGCTTCCCTCATACCGGAGAACGATCCCACGGTTTTGTTCACGACCGCCGGAATGCACCCACTCGTTCCATATCTTATTGGTGAAAAACATCCAATGGGAAACCGGCTGGCGAATGCGCAAAAATGTTTGCGTACTGATGATATTGACGACGTTGGAGATAATCGCCACCTCACGTTTTTTGAAATGATGGGGAATTGGTCGCTCGGCGATTATTTCAAGCCAGAGGCGATTTCATGGTCGTTCGAATTTCTTACGTCCAAAAATTGGCTTGGAATCGATCCCGGACGTCTCTTTATCACGGTTTTTCAAGGCGATGAAGATGCGCCACGCGATGAGGAGTCGGTCGGGATTTGGCAGTCGCTTTTTGAAATAGCAGGATTTGCGGCAGAAGAAGGGGACGCGGGAAAGGACGCGCCGGCTTCAGGAAAAAGTGGGCCTCGAATATATTCTTATCCGAAAAAACAAAACTGGTGGGGGCCCGCCGGAGCAACCGGTCCATGCGGACCTGACTCAGAAATGTTTTTTGATACGCAGCGCGAACACGATCCTGCATTCGGCACCGTGTGCCATCCGAACTGCGATTGCGGAAGGTTCGTCGAAATCTGGAACGATGTGTTTATGGAGTATGAGAAAGTCGAAAGTCAAAAGTCCATAAAGTCAAAAGTCCATAAAGTCGAAAGTAATGGGGGGGATTCGTTCGAGTACGTTCAGCTCGCGCAGAAAAATGTTGATACAGGAATGGGGCTTGAAAGAATGACGGCTATGTTGCAGGGAAAGTCAAACGTTTTTGAGACAGAGATTTTTCAGGGGATTTTTTCTAAGCTCGAGGAGCTCTCCGGAAAAAAATATTCCACAAACGGGGGAGGGCGAACGCAAGGTTACGCCCCTACAAATGATGCAACATCTTTTCGGATAATCGCAGATCACGTCCGAGCGGCCGTGTTCATCATAGGAGATGAAAGAGGCGTGTCGCCTTCAAACGTGGGACAAGGTTACATCGTGCGTCGACTGCTTCGTCGCGCGATTCGCGAAGCGCGACGTATCGGGATAACAGAACCGCTGTGCGCCGCGCTTGCCGGAGTTGTGATAGGGGAATATGGCGACGCGTATTCGGAGCTTGAGACGAACAGACAAAAGATAGTGGACGAATGCGAAAAAGAGGAGCTGAAATTTGGAAAGACTTTGGAAAAGGGTTTGAAGGAGTTTGAAAAAATGAGCGTAGATAAGGTGATTTCCGGACAAGAAGCTTTTGATCTTTTTCAAACTTACGGCTTTCCGCTGGAGTTGACGCAGGAATTGATCGGTGAACGCGGCGGGAATTTGGAAGTTGAAGAGTTCACGAAAGAGTTTAAAAAGCATCAGGAGTTGTCCCGTTCCGCTTCTTCCGTCGCGTTTAAGGGAGGACTGGCGGATCATTCGGAGGAAACAACGAGACTTCATACGGCGACTCATCTCCTGCACAAGGCACTTCGAATAGTGTTGGGAGATCATGTTGCGCAAAAAGGATCGAACATAACTCCGGAGCGTCTCCGCTTTGATTTTTCTCATACTGAAAAAATGACGCCGGAACAAATTAAAGCAGTCGAAGAAATCGTAAACGAAGCGATAAGCCGCGACCTCCCCGTCCGCTTTGAAGATATGACCGTTGATGAAGCCAAGGCCGCGGGCGCCATCGGACTTTTCGAAGACAGATACGCAAAACTCGGAGGCAAAGTGAAGGTATATCTCGTTGGAGATGAAGCAAAGGGACATTTCAGCAAAGAAATCTGCGGCGGCCCTCACGTGACGAGGACCGGCGATCTCGGACACTTCACCATCCAAAAAGAAGAGGCGGTGTCGGCAGGGGTAAGGAGGATCAAGGCGACGGTCGAAGGAAAATAACAGTATTTTTGACTCCTCCCTAAAACATCGGTATACTTCCATTAATATCATGACTGAAAAATATACGACTTATGTCCGATAAGCCACAGGCTCCAGGGAAGGAATTTTTGTTGGTAAAAGGGGTTGTGGAGGAGAATTTGCCAGGGGCGACCTTCAGGGTGAAGTTGGACAACGGACACACGATTTTGTGCCATTTATCGGGCAAATTGCGCATGTTTCGCATACGAATTACGCCAGGAGACCAAGTTCAGGTGGAAATGACCCCTTATGATTTGACAAAGGGTCGTATTACATATAGACTCTAGCCCACTATTAATTGGTGAAACATGAAGGTTAGAGCATCGGTAAAAGCCATGTGTCGAGATTGTCAGGTGATCCGTCGGAAAGGGCGGGTTGTGGTTATCTGTAAAAAAACTCCTAAACATAAGCAACGCCAAGGATGAAATTTACTCATCCGGCTGATCTGTCCTAAGTAACTCTATGGCTCGTATCGCAGGCGTCACTCTTCCATCGCAGAAGCGCATCGATGTCGCTCTCCAGTATATTTACGGTATTGGATTGACGACAGCGAAAAAGATAATCGCGGAATCAGGTTTGCCCGCGAGTATTCGAGTTAAAGATTTGACCGACGAACAAGCGCACAAGATGCGAGAAATCGTCGAGAAGCGATATCGCGTTGAAGGTGAGTTGCGTCGCGAAGTTTTGAGCAATATCAAGCGATTGAAAGAAATCGGTTCTTATCGTGGCACTCGACACACGAGGGGATTGCCAGTACACGGACAGCGCACGAAGACGAATTCAAGAACGATCCGTGGAAACGTGCGTCGAACAATGGGTTCTGGTAAGCGCAAGCTTGAAAAGACGTAATTTTGATGATTATGGATAACGAAACGCAGAAAATCGTAGTGGATGAAACGGTCGCGCCAAAAGAAGGAGCGGCAGTATTGGAAACCGCAAAGAAATCTTCAAAAGCGACAAAGGGGAAGCGAAAAGGCGTAAAAGTCAAGAAACAGGTTGAGCACGGAAAGGCATACGTCCAAGCTTCATACAACAACACTATCGTTACTCTTACGGATTTGAATGGAAATGTGATCGCCTGGGCAAGCGCAGGTTCATCCGGATTCAAAGGCCCGAAGAAGGCGACTCCGTATGCCGCGTCAATCGTGGTTAGAAGCGCGCTCGATAAAGCGGCTGCGTACGGTTTGCGCGAAGTGAGCATGTTCGTGACAGGTGTTGGCCAGGGCCGTGAAGGTGCGATCCGAGCTTTCCACTCGCAGGGACTAGAAGTCGTATCCATAAAAGACACCACATCGATTCCGCATAACGGTTGCCGACCTCCACGGCCGCGCCGCGTATAAAAAGTTATGAAGACCACTCGAATTACTTGCAAACTCTGTCGTCGTGAAGGCGTATCGCTTTGCGGCCGCGAAAAGTGCGCGGTCAAACGCCGACCATATCCGCCAGGAGTTCACGGACCGAAAGGCGGTTCACGGCAGACGGACTATGCGAAACAGCTTCGCGAAAAGCAAAAGGCAAAACGACTGTACGGTCTTTCAGAACGCCAATTTGAAAACTATTTCGAAAAAGCTCTTCGCATGAAGGGAGATTCCGGAGAAAATCTCATGCGACTTTTGGAAATGCGCCTCGATAACGCGGTTTTTCGCGCAGGATTCGCAAAGAGCCGACCGGCCGCTCGTCAGTCAGTTTCTCACGCGCATATCTCCGTTAACGGCAAAAAAGTGGACATCGCGTCTTTTAGCGTAAAGCCAGGCGACATTTTGCAGATCAGAGAATCAAAACGCGCGAAAAGTTTATGGCAGGGAATTTCGGAAAAACTGCAAAAGAAGGAGCCGCCGTCTTGGATCAGTATCACGCCAGCCACACTGGAAGCGAAGATTACGAGCGCGCCGGCAATGCAGGATATGTTGCAGCCGTTCGACGCCAAACTCATTATTGAATTTTATTCTCGCTAAAGCGTACTTTTCTATCTATGGAGTCCATACTTCTTCCTTCCAAGATACGTTTCTCCAAAGGAGAGCGTCCTAACGAAGGCGTACTCACGGTCGAGCCATGTACCCAAGGTTACGGCACGACGATCGGAAACGCTTTGCGACGCGTATTATTGTCGTCCCTTCCAGGTGCGGCTGTAACCGCTGTTAAGATAAAGGGCGTTGAACACGAGTTCTCGACCATACCTCATATAAAAGAGGACGCTTTGGAAATAATTTTGAATTTGAAGACACTTAGGATGAAGTTGTTTTCCGAAGAGCCGGTAAAACTTTCACTTTCAGTAAAGGGTGAAAAAGTCGTGACAGCCGCTGATTTTTCAAAAAACGCGGATGTTGAAATCGTAAACAAGGATCTCGTAATCGCGACTCTGACCGATAAGGCCGCTTCATTCGAACTTGAGATCACGATCGGTCCGGGACGAGGATACAAAACCACCGAAGAACGTATCAAGGAAAAGCTCGAGCTCGGAACCATCGCTATCGACGCGCTTTACAGTCCTGTTTTGAACGTATCGTACAAAGTCGTCGCTACTCGCGTTGGAGAGCGCACTGACTACGACAAGTTGGTGTTGAATGTTGAGACCGACGGATCGCTCGATTCTATCGACGCTTGCAAGCAAGCTGTCGATATACTTTTGGATCACTTCCAGCTGCTTAAAGAATTATCTTATGAGACACCAGAATAAAGGAAAAATTTTCGGACGAGAAAAAGCGCCGCGTGAAGCCATGCTGCGCAATTTGGTGCAATCCGTGATTTTGTACGAACGCGTCAACACTACTCTTCCGAAAGCCAAAGTGGTTCGATCAATGGTTGAAAAACTCATAACAACAGGTCGAAAAAAGACATTGGTTTCACGCCGCGCGCTATCTCGCGTGTTGACGATCGAGTCCGCTGTCAATAAGGTTCTGGAAGAGCTCGGACCGCGTTACGCTGAACGCAAAGGTGGATATACGCGCATCATCAAACTCGGAAGACGCGTAGGCGATGGCGCAGACATCGCTCAACTCCAACTAATCAAAGAATAATTATGCCTTGGAAAAAGAAGCGAGGAATGCCTCATATAGAACGTAAAGTTCAAGAAATCGACGCGACCGGTAAAGTCGTCGGTCGTTTGGCTACGCACATCGCGACGCTTCTTATGGGAAAACACGAACCAGGGATGATTCCTCACATCGACAGCGGAGATATCGTAAAAGTTTCTAACGTAGATAAAATTGAGTTTACAGGCAAAAAGTGGGAACAGAAGAAGCATTTCAGCAGCTCCGGTCGTCCGGGTGGAATCACGGCCATGCCGGTTTCAAAACTTCGAGAAATAAACCCGGGTGAAATTTTAAAGCACGCCGTTAAGTACATGCTTCCGAAAAATAGAACGCAGGCAAACCGACTGAAGCGCCTCATCATCGTAAAATAATTATGCCCACCACAGAAGACGCAAAACAGAAGACTGAAGAAGAAAAGCCGAAGAAAGCGCCTAGAAAGGTTGCTGCGAAAAAGCCTGTAAAGAAAGAATCGTCCGTTGATGCCCCGGTTGCCGAGGCGGAAATAGTGGCGGCATCGGAGCGCGCCAAGGGCGGTTCGTTTATAGCGGCGCTCGGGCGAAGAAAAACTTCCATTGCGCAAGTTCGTCTTATCAAAAATGGAAAGGGGATTGTAACGATCAACGGACGCGAGATGGAGAAATATTTTTCAACTTACGACGTTCGAGACGACGTGATGAGTCCGCTACGCGCAGTCGGCCAGGAAACGTCCGTCGACGTCAGCGCAAAAGTCGTCGGCGGAGGAATCCGCGGCCAAGCCCAAGCTGTCCGTCTCGGAATAGCCCGCGCCCTCATAGAACTCAACCCAACATTCCGCGTCGCTCTGAAAAAACTCGGCTATCTCTCCCGCGACTCCAGAAAGCGCGAACGCAAAAAGTTCGGAAAGAAATCAGCACGACGCTCACCACAGTGGAGCAAACGTTAATTTCAAAAAAGAGCCACGAGGCTCTTTTTTAGTTTTCTTTTCATGGTGAGCGCGTTGACAAAAAGGGTGATTTAGTAGTACATATTTCATTAGAAACAGTCCTTTGATAAGTCGCACTAAGTTGTTCCTTACCGCTGTCGGAATGGTCCGTTCGCGGCGTGGACGAAGCTGTAGCGTCATGGAGGATAGGAAAAATGAGACGGCTATTTGCAACTGTCGTCTATGTCCTCCCGGACTATGACGAACTACGGAGAGTCTTCGGCGGGTACGTGAACCCCTACTACAACGGCGTGGTTTTTACGCCGATCAGGTCATGTCGAAAAGTAGTCAGGTTTAGGCGGAAAGTCGAATTCGTGTACGTCGACATGTTCAACAGGTCCTCTACCGAAGAGGTGTTGGACGAAATGAGCACGATCCACGCTCGCCCGGCTTTACCGGAGGAGCTGCTCTGCTTCAATAGGGAACATCCAAGCGAAATGTTGAAGTATCCTATCGTTGCGCAGGGGGCCGTGGCAATAGTTAATGACCTGTCCTTTGTGGCATTTATTGACAGCGTTTACGGTAAGCGTAATTTCCGCCTAGCGCTTGTCGAAAGTCCATGGGAAAAGAGATGCCGCCACCTTGCAGTACCCATAGACGGCGGTTGAGGCGGAATCGCTCGACTACTACCGATCCCGTTCGATCCGATTTTAACATCGTGACCGGCGGGATTTTTTAAATAAGTTTTATGAATTCTTCGGTCGAAATTCCAATGTCACGCAAAATGCCGCGTAACGTTCCTCGCGGAATGTCCTTGTTCGTATGAACAGGAATTGTCGCTATTCTTCCGTCGATATGGCGTAACTGTACATGGCTACCGCGTTGCCTGGAAATTTCAAAACCAGCTTTTATCAAAGCATCCAGAGCCCGCTTTCCGGATATAATTGGAAGCGGCGACATAGCTCATGCCTGCGATGGTGAAATAACCGTCTCAAAAGTATCAAAACTCGTTTCATCAGGTACGGTCTCGCCGCGAGACACCAGATCCTCAATATACAGCTCGATTGCCTCGTGTATATTTATTTTTGCCATGATTAGAGAATCGCCCCAAGAATGGCATCCTGGTAGTGCCGGAACATAGGAATGAAATGTATTGTTTTCATCCGGTTCAATAATTACGCGAAATGTAATGTGTTTCATGTAAAAACACTATCATAAAAATGAAAGCGAGGTCAATTTGCGGATATTGTCAATAAACGGGTACCATACACGCATGTCTTCAGGTTCGACCATAGCGAAAAACGCGGCTTGGCTAATGGTGGCTACGGCGGCGCAAAAGTTCGTGGCGTTTATAGCTTTTACGATAGTTGCCCGTTTGCTCGGCAGAGAGCTCACGGGCGTGTTTTTTTATAGCGTTTCCATCACTTCGATTTTCGTTATTATTACGGATCTTGGCATGACTCCGGTTGTAATCCGTTCACTCGCTGGAGATCGCGAAGACTCCTCGCGTCTTCTTGGAGCCGCGCTTCGTGCGAAATTGTTTTTAACGCCCATCGCCATCGTCGCGTCACTCTTATACGCTACGCTGTTCGGCGCAGATCTCGTGACGCTTTCAACTGTCGCGATCGCGTGTCTTGTGATGACAGCTGATACTTTTCATCTTGCTTTGTACGGAGCTTTGCGAGGCAGGCAGAATCTTCAACCGGAGGCGTTCGGAATGTTTCTCGGACAAATTGTTACAGCAATAGCTTCGATCTCCGCAGCATTTTTCGGTTTCGGTCCTATCGGGCTTGCCACCGCCTTGCTTCTCGGAAGTTTGTGGAATGTAGGTTGGAGTCTCTTCAACACGAGACGTTTTTCCGTCTCTATTCAAAAGCCACGGCAGAGCGATCTGAAACGGCTCGTGAAAGAAGCTGCGCCGTTTGGAATCGCCGGAATCGCGGTCAAGGTTTATTCATACGTTGACAGTTTGATTATCCAGAATATCCACGGATCAGCGGCAGTCGGACTCTACGCGGTCGCTTATAAACTCACTTACGCTTTTCAATTTCTACCCCTCACGTTCACAGCCGCGCTTTATCCGGCGCTCGCATCTTTTTTTGCAGCGAAAAGATCGGAAGATCTCCGCAACACTTTTTTCGGGTCAATGCGCGTGATGGCCGCGTTAGGATTTCCATTGGCCGCAGGATTGTCGGCTCTTTCTCCGCGCATAATCCCGTTGTTGTACGGTCAGGAGTTTGCTGGAGCGGTTCCGGCGTTTTCAGTATTGCCTTGGGTTTTGCTTCCGATATTTTTAGATTTTCCAGTCGGTGCTTTGCTTAATGCTACAAATCGCGCGCACTTAAAAACGATTGCAATGGTAGCGACCATGGTTTTGAACATCGCCGCAAACGCGATACTCGTTCCGAAGTACGGACCGCTTGGAGCCGCATGGGCCGGAGTCGTGAGTTTTTGGATGCTTTATCTCATAGGCGCAGTTTTCGCAGAAAGGTTTATTCGTGGTGCGTTTACGTTTATCTCATTGACTTTGCGTGGTTTCTTGGCCGCGGTTATCTCGTGGTTTGCATGGCGGACAGTCGGAGATATGATGGATTTGCGAGCAGCCGTTATTTTTGGTGGGGCTGTTGCTATGATCCTCGGTTTCGTGTTCAGGTTAGTGACCGTGGATGACGTTTACCGAATGATACGGCGCCTTAGAAAGCATCCTGAGCCGGTTCAAGCGATCCATGAAGATTCATGAACATAACGCCAATCATACTCATAACCCTCGAATATCCACCGGATCGCGGCGGAATTGCTAGATATCTCGGATCTTTAGTTGAAACTTCTGGAGGCGCGATACGAGTCATCGTACCCGAAGGTGCAAAAATAGAAGGCCCAGGTCAAGTCGACGTGGCAGTATTTTATAGAAAACAATGGCCAACGTGGTTTCCGCTCATCCGATTGTGTCGCAGCATCTCCAATCGTAGCAACACACAACTCGCTGGGCGATCGCAAGGATCCGCCAATACGGGGGAGGGCGGGAAAACCCCGCCCCTACAAACTCCAATCCTTCTAATCAGCCACGTCCTTCCCGTTGGAACCGCGGCGTGGATTTCACGAATGCTTGATGGTCCGGAGTACGCGGTTTTATTTCACGGGACAGACGTCAAGAGAGTTGAAGGGATGTGGAAACGATGGTTGCTGAATCGGATTTGTCGTAATGCAAAAGCTGTATTTACGAACAGTAGGGCTACGATGCAGGATCTAAGGAACATCGTTCCAGACATCGAGGTTACGGTTTTGACTCCCGGAGTTTCCAGAGAAAAATGTCTAACACGTGAAGAAGCGCGAATCCGGCTTGGGATTGGTCCCGATGAATTTCTTGTGGTTTCGGTTTGTCGTCTTGTGCCAAGAAAAGGAATTGATTTTTCATTGCGAGCGATTTCTAAACTTCAAACGCACATGCCCGTCCGATATGTTGTCATTGGAAACGGACCGGACTTGGAGCGGCTTGAACAGGTCGCTAAAGAATCACGAACAGTTGTCACTTGGATTCTTGATGCAGACGATGAGGAGATGCATACGTGGTTAGCGGCGGCGGATGTGTTTTGCTTGCCAGGACGAAACGAGAAATGTGACGTGGAGGGGTTTGGAATCAGTTATCTCGAAGCCGCAGCAGCCGGAATACCGAGCGTTGCCGGAAGGAGCGGGGGAGCGGCAGAAGCTGTTGTGGATGGAAATACAGGGCTTGTAGTTGATCCGGACAGTATTCATGATATTGCCGAAGCCATAGAAAAACTGCTAAAACAAGGAGAGCTTCGAAAGCAACTTGGAGAAAACGCGAAATTACGCGTTTTAAAGGACTTCCGATGTGAGGATCGGTGGTTGGCGCTCAAAAGCAGGTTGGGGATTCGAAGTTAAAATTTACAGCATCTCATGCAGGAAATCCCACGCATTTCCGTCATCATCCCGTGTTTTAACCACGCGGATATTTTACGACGCACGCTAGAGGGTTTATCGTCTCAAACGCTCAAACCGCTTGAAGTGATTGTTGTTAATGATGGCTCGAGTGATGATCCAAGCGTTGCCGTTAGAGAGGCCGCGCAAAAACTTCCAATCACTTTTATTTCTCTCAAAAGCAATAAAGGCGCTCCATACGCAAGAAACCTAGGCGCTACAACGGCCGGAGGTGATTTCTTTATGTTTCTGGATGCTGACGCGATTCTTCAACCAACGGCACTCCAATTGCTCCACGGGGCTCTTTCACAAAACCCAGACGCCGTCTTTTCATATTCCAACTTTTTTTGGGGAGCGAAACGTTTTAAAGCCAAACCGTTCGATGTCGCAGCGCTAAAGAACAATAACTTTATTCATACTTCGTCCATGATACGTCGCTGCGCATTTCCAGGATTTGATGAGAAGCTCGCGAGATTTCAAGATTGGGATTTGTGGCTCACGATAGCAAAACGTGGTGGTGTCGGCGTATGGATAGATAAGGAGCTGTTTAGAGTTGAGCCTAGGAGTGCCGGAATAAGTCGTTGGTTGCCGCGCGTGATGTACTGGATACCGTGGCAATGGCTCGGATTTATTCCAAAAGAGATTTCGAAGTATCGTGATGCCGAAGCTATCGTTAGAAAGAAACACGGGATATGAAAGACCTTCGTATAGTCATAGTCTCATGGAACGTCGAGAAACATCTCGAGCGTTGCTTGAGGTCTTTGGCCGCGGCATGTGAAGGGTTGGAATGGGAAGCGGTAGTGGTAGATAATGCCTCGCGTGATTGGAGCGTGAAGGTTGCAGATCAAAGTAGATCAAACGATGCATATTTGCGATTTCGCATTATCGCTAACGCTGATAATCGCGGATTCGCAAAGGCATGCAATCAAGGAATCGCCGGTTTCGATTCGAGATACGTTTTGCTTCTAAACCCTGATACCGAATGTCCGCCTGGATCCCTCATGGATCTCGTAAAAGCTGCGGACAGCCATCCGCGCGCCGGAATCATAGGACCGAAGCTTACTAATACCGATGGAAGTCTTCAGCACAGCGTTCGTCGGTTCCCAACGGTGTTGGATCAAAGTGGAATACTTCTAAAACTGCATCATATATTCCCTCGGCTTTTTAGGAATTACTTCTTCCCACTTACGAAGGGGGAGTATAAGGGGGTCGTCGATCAAGTCATGGGCGCGTGCTTTTTGATTAGACGTTCGCTCATTAAGGATATTGGCGGTTTGGATGAACGGTACTTTATCTGGTTCGAAGAGGTGGATTACTGTAAACAGGCAATTCAACGTGGATGGGAGGTCGTTTATGAGCCGTCAGTGTACGTCATTCATCACGGCGGCACATCATTCGCACAAGTAATGTCAACGACGAGACAACGGATGTTCAATGAAAGCCTGGTTAAATATTTCGCGA
Organism: Patescibacteria group bacterium; assembly: GCA_038065635.1. Lineage (GTDB taxonomy): Bacteria > Patescibacteriota > Patescibacteriia > 2-12-FULL-60-25 > 2-12-FULL-60-25 > JAHJFW01. The sequence goes on from JBBTQP010000092.1 coordinate 15,741, forward strand.
AATGGCACTACGGATGGAAGACGAGTGCAATAAAGATTATCAGCAAGCTATCTCTATTGCTGACCAAACTTATCGATATTAGAAACGAACCGTCGTCGCAATGGATATATTGGTTCCTTGGAATAATCGCGATTGAAACTTTATCGTTGGTTTCTGTTTTTAATCCTGTCCTTCGAGGTCTAGTGACGATCGTTGCAGGAATTGCGATTTATTTTCTTGCTAGAAAAAAGCCGGAACTTGGACTTGCCGTTTTACTTTTTGAGCTCGCGATAGGATCAAAGGGCGCTCTCTTCAAAATCCCAAACGGCTGGGAAGTCGACGGCGGCATCTCTATCCGCATCGTGATGACCATCGCCTTCATGATTGGCTGGGTGGTAGATATTCGGACGTTGGACATCCGACGTTGGACATCGGATGTCCAACGTCGGAATATGGTGCCTTGGTTGGTCTTGGGAGGATTGTGCGTGTGGGGTTTGGTGAGAGGATTGTGGTTAAAGAATCAATTTGTTGTTCAAGACGCGAACGCTTGGGGATTTTTGATTTTGTTGCTGCCGGTTTTGGATATCGCGTCTCATCGTGGGGAGTCTCTTATACGGCATGCCGGCCAAGCCCTTTATGCGGCTCTATTGTGGCTTCCTATAAAAACGCTTGCGCTTTTATACGTATGGTCGCATGGCATTAAATCACTTTCGCAGCCGCTATATTTTTGGGTTCGTCGAACTGGTATCGGCGAGGTAACGCTAGTGACTGGGAACCTGTTTAGAATTTTCCTTCAGTCGCAGGTTTATGCGATATCAGGATTTTTAATCAGTCTTTCCACGACAAGGACTAGACTCGCTCTGCTGATACTTTCAAGCGTTTCTATTCTTATAGGTTTGTCGCGTAGCTTGTGGATTGGTTTGTTCGTTGGGCTTTTGGTTTTGGGGATTATATTGTGGAAGGAAGTTGGAAGAAACGACGTGCTGGTATTTATTTCAAGAATAGTCGTGGGATTTATTGCGGCGTCCGTTTTGATATTTGCCGTGGTCGCGTTACCATTCCCAAAGATTGAAACAGGATCTCTTTCTTCTCTATTCAAATCGCGCGGATCGGTTACGGACGCGGCAGCCGCGAGTAGATGGAATCTGCTTCCTGTACTTGTTAATAAAATCAAGCAAGCGCCGATTCTTGGCTCTGGATTCGGTGCCACCGTGACCTACGAAACAAGAGATCCTCGCATTTTGGCGAAGAATCAAAAAGGGGGTTACACAACGTATGCCTTTGAATGGGGCTGGCTGGATCATTGGATAAAGTTCGGGATTCTTGGGATTCCAGTGATGTTGTGGCTTTTGATATCTCTTACAACACGTCTCTGGAAACTCTCCGAACCTTTTTGGATACGCGCAGGATTCGTCTCCTCGCTAGTCGCACTTGCGACGCTCCACGTATTCACGCCATATCTCAATCATCCGTTGGGATTTGGATTTTTGTTGGCGGCGGAGGGTTTTATAGCGGCATCGAAAGTGAAGAAATCCGTGGAGTAAATCCTCCAGCCTCCTCTTACTCTTCAAACCTGAGGCAGATCCGCCTTAGGCGGAAAGAGGAGGATTGTTTTATGTTATGGCGGATAACCATTCGCCTCTGCCTCGGATGTATTCCACTCCGCTCATCGGCTTTTTTCCTTCAGGTTGTACGACCTCGAGTTCCAGGACGGTTCCTTGTCCGCATTTGATGTTTGGACGGCCTTTCCAGAGGAATCTTGTGCCGATCGGGTAGGAAGAATCGTTTGGACAAACGCGGACTTTTTGGATTTTTAGTCGTTTGCCCTCAATCTCCATCCAAGTTCCAGGCCAAGGATCGTAGGCTCTGACGAGGCGTTCGATTTCGGATGCGGTTTGGTTCCAGTCTATCTTTCCGTTTTCGCGGGTGAGGATTTTGCAGTACGAGATCTTTGAGTGATCTTGTTCTTTTGGGGTCAATGTTCCGTTTAGGTATTCTTTGATTGTTTCGGCAAGTGATTTGGCGCCGAGATCGGCGAGACGCGTTTGAAGTTCTCCAACCGTGTCGTTTGGCAAGAGTTCTTCTTCTACGGTTGCGAGAATCGGGCCGTGATCCATCTTCTCGTCAATTAGCATTATTGAAACTCCGGAGACTTGATCGCCTGCAGCGATCGTAGCGTGAATCGGTGACGGTCCTCGGTGGCGTGGGAGGATGGAAGCGTGAACGTTGATGATCCCGTTTTTGGGAATATCCAACACCCATTGCGGAAGAATCTTTCCATATGCAACGACAACTCCCACATCCGGTCGAGGATCAAGAAGCGATTGAAATGATTCCGATTCTTTTAATTCAAGAAGTTTGATCGGCTGAAAAACAGGGATTCTATATTTTATAGCTAACGTTTTTACAGGCGGTGGCGTATTAACAGCGTGACGTCCCACCGGCTTGTCCGGTTGCGTGACGACGGCAATGACGTGAAAATCTTTATCTTTAATAAGCGCATCAAGATGCGGTACCGCGAATTCTGAAGTCCCGAAAAAGATGAGGCGTAGCATAGGGGAGTCTAAAGTCTATAAAGTCATAAAGTTCATAAAGTCAAAAATTTTACAGACTCACGGACTTTACGGACTTTATAGGCTTTAAGGACTTTATAGACTCTTTCTCCTTCACCTTATCAATAAACAAGACGCCGTCCAAATGGTCGATTTCGTGCTGAAAAATGACTGATTCCAGCCCTTTACAGTCTAATGTGATTTTTCGCGCGTGACGGTCGTATGCCTCTACTTTGATCTTTTTTGCACGATCTACGATTCCCCAGACCTCCGGAACGCTCAGACAGCCTTCTTCACCGGACACTGTGATCTCGGATGTGTAAGTAATTGTTGGGTTAATATATACGACCCCTTTTGAATGTTGATTCACTATAAACACTCGAATGTTACGTCCAACCTGTGGCGCAGCGATTCCGACTCCGTCATATTCGAACATGGTTTCGATGAGCGCATCAAGAAACGTCTGAAACTCGGGCGTTCCAACGGTTTTAAGGTCGACGTCCACCGATGGTTCTCGTAGAGATGGATTTGGATTAGTGAGTACTTTCATACACTGCTTTTACATGAAAAATGAAATCGGGTCAAGATCGATGATACAGTTTTTTGCGAATGGCTCCAAGTGCGTTTGAAGCTGTGACTCCTTTGTGTCAGCCGGTGGCTGAATATGAAAAACCTGGCGTTCGCTTCTGGTGCGAGATCTATAAGGAACCGGAAATGGCCCGCTCACGATCCACGACGAGGGCGTGTCTTTTTGGAGCTGTTCCGCGAACGGTCGCGACTCGTTATCTGTTCCATTGAACAGAAGTTTGATTCTTTGCGTGGCTGGGGGGTAGCCGAATGATTTTCTTTCGTCCCATTCCGATTTCCAACAAGACACGACTCCTTCCGCCGTAAGCCACAGACTTACTTCCGCGATAAGCTCTTCCGGTCCCTGCGCTACAACCTGACCGTCTGCTGAAGCGATAGCGGAGGCCATCCGTCTCCAGGAAATTAGAAGTCTCTCCCGTTTGCGAATGTCCTCACCGATTCCTCCGATTAGCGAAATGTCGGTAACTACGACCAACGCGCCACGAGGAATAGACGTGGCGTTCCAGTCTTGAAGATCTCGTACCTCTGCCGCAGTTCCGAATTTTTGTTTTATGCGAAATGCGAGACGATTCTTCCCTGTCCGCCCACTCGAAAGATCAGTACTGCCGCAAGTCGGACATTGAAGTGGCAGATCCGCCAACGCTCCGCATCTTCTGCATAAACCACGAGACTCAACTTGGGAGAGCGTGTTTTTACATTCCGAGCACGCTGCTTGCCAGCGGCAACCTCTGCATTGAAGTCGCGAGCTGTCTCCCTTGATCGGATGCAGAATAATTACCGGCCGTTTTTCCTCTATCGCTTCCTCTATGCGTTCCAGCGCCTTTTCCTGAAGGCCATCCACATCGGATTTTCCTTTCCAATCCCAAGCGACGTAGTCTTGTTTTAATTCGATTTTCGGAATCGCAAGTGGCTTGATTTCAAACGGATCCGCGAGTTGCGGCGTTGTTCCGATTCGGATTATGCAAAGCGACGGTTTATAAAGATTGGCTGTTTCAAGAAGCCAGCGCGTATCAATTCGCGGCGAAAGCTCGTCTTGTTTCCAGTCGTCATTTTCCGGCTCATCAAGAATCACCGTGTCAGCAACTGCGGCTAGCCAACTTCCTACGCGAGTTGTGACGAGAATCGAGTTTTGTTCCTGCACAAAACTCGTCCACCTATCCCAAGCTTGTTTCGTTGGCGTTTCCGCATGGAGAACCGGAGCGGAAAGGGCAGCTCCAAGCGCGTCTGCGCGGCGTTGCCACGGACTTAGTACCAGTACTCGACCGCGGGATTCCTTAGCGTGAAACAGGATTCGTTCGACTCTTGTTGCTGTGAATTCCGTAATATCGGCAGATCGCCCTTCGGTAGATTTATCGAAAGTGCTTTTGTCCGGATCAGCGGCCTGTAATCTCGCCGGTGCTCTACGTAGCCATGAGTGCAGAATTGTCGGACGAGAAGTGAATGTTCTAAGTGATGCGTGCCGCAAAAGAGGAACAATCGTTGGCGGTAAACGGAGAATCGGTTTTGGATCGACGAGTCGCACGGCCTTATTCGCGAACGCGCTTTCTGACATTACGGAAGTTACAAGACCGAGGATATGTTTACGGCGAAACGGAACAAGGATGAGATCTCCTGCGCGTAGATCGCTTTTGTCATCAATCAGGTAATCAAACTCATCGACTCCTAGCGGCGTCCTGATGTTCGGTACGATTGAAACGAAAGCCATCGAAGCGCTACGCGGGATCGTAGCGGACCGTGAGATAACCGACGCCAAAAGGGGATTCGTACGACAAGATTTTTGGAGTAGCATTCATTCCGTCCAAAACGCCGAGCAGCGTGATTACAGGAAGGTAGGCGCATTGAGCCGCACCCTCAACCGATTTTGCGTCAAGTGCAAACAAGGCGGTTGGATTGTTCGCCGTTATACTGTCTTTGACCGCAGCGTCAAACGCGGGCCCTTCTTTTGCAAATCCTCCAGGCGCGTCCGCGCTAAGTTTGTGAGACATGTCCGCACTTGCGATGACGGCAACTCGCGCATCCTCGGAGTGCAGTACGCGTTTAAGTTGCTTTCCGAATTCGAAGTGCGCTTTTCCATCGAGCTTTGACGGTGAAATCGGTACGAGCTTCCACGACGCGAGATGAGAGGTTAGTAACAGCAGTGGAACCGCAAAGCCGTAATCCAATTCTTCGTTCGAACTTAGCGTGAACGGAACGCCCTCGGCGCGAAGTTTGTGTTGGAGCCGATCTATCATCAAATAATCGCTTTTCGCGTTTACGGTAGTGGAGAAATCACCGAATTGTTTAAGGTTGCCAACGTATTTGCTGGCGAGATTCACGCTAAAAGCATCCGGATACATAGCGCCATGCGGTGCGATAATGCAGATGGTGTCAACTTTTGCCAGATAAAGCGCCTGCTCTATTTCCGTAAACGCGGCCAACGTAGCGCTCAATTTGTCGCGGTTAGTTTTCCCGATCGACGGCAGAAGCAAAGGCGAATGTGGGACAATGGCAGAGAAGACAATCATATAGAGGGTAGGGTAGTTGGTAGTGGGTAGTTTGTAGGGGCGCATAGCGTGCGCCCTGATTGGTAGTGGCGGGCTTGTCCCGCCCCCTCCTCGATCTAATCGCCAGCCGCCAGTTGCTGCTCCGTCCGGACCCGAAACGGCTCTCCTAGCTGATGTATTGATAACACGCGGTCTGGAACCGTGACTATATTTTTCCACTTCCAGCCGACTTTTTCAAATACTTCGCCTGACAGGATGGGTCGACGCAGTCCGTTTTCTATCACGTATACAGATGGATCGTCAGCGGATTTTACAAGCTCACCATCGTGAAGCGCGTATTTTTCTCCCTCTTCGTATTTGTCTAATTCATTTTTGCTAACGTTAAGTATTCGTCTGCCGCGGAAGTAGAGAGAGATAAAAACAGCGTCAACCAGTGCGTGGCGTTTTCCGTCCTCAACGTACCAAACGCCGGACGATCCCTTCGCTTTCATGAGAACTCCCTGCGGAAACTCCGTTGCCTGCGTGATGGCCGTTCCTTCCGGATATGAGTCGAGATCGTTTTTTTCCACGTCCACAATCTCGTCTTCGTTAAACCCGAATTTTTTGAAAGCCACCATGGTTTCGATGTGCCGTTTTGAGTCAGAAGTCAGCAGGTAGATTTTTCCGGAAGGTTCGCGTAGCAGAGAATACGTCGGAAATTTTAATGGGTCGCCATCCGAATAATTAGCCAGATCCCTATCATGAGCTTCGAGCACCTTGCTCTCGTTTGTCATTGACGCGAGAACGGCAGGAGAGGCGAACGGTCGTTTTGTTCCGAAGCGAATGAGATATGTCGTGTCGGTTTCCAGCGACCTAACTACCGATCCCTCCGGAAACTTTGCGCTGAACCAACGTTTCCAAATGTTCCAAAGATTCACGTTTCCTCTTATGTGCGGCGTGTAGCTGTAAAGCATCGCGGTCGCGTGGTTCGCGGGAGTTACGGGGACGCCGTCGATGTTTACAGTCCGCCCGATTCCTTGACCGCCGATCGTGAGACCGCGCGAGAGAAGTTGAATCAGATATTTTTCGCGATGTTGTTTCGCCGCCCATTCTATCTGCGAAGCGAATCCTTTGAACTCTTGAATGGAGGGATCGTTTTTTGAGCAACTGTCGCAAACGCCGTATCCGGCCGCCCAATCCAACTGATCGCTACTGGGACTCCGATCTTCCACAAGCGACTGTTCTTTTTGTATCAAAACCAGAAGATATTTCGGATTTATTTTGTACGATTGCGCAACTCTCCAGATTATTTCCGGCGCCGGTTTCACGATGCCGTCGATATCCGGAAGGCGAGCGTCAGCCAGTGTTCCTTTTGAGCGAAGAAAGTTTGTAAGTCCTGCGCGTGATAAACCATTGGGATCAAACATGTCGTTGTCCGACAATAAAAGGTTGAGATCAATCCCATCCGGAAGAGCCGTAGTCCCGGTCGCCGCGTTCAGAGTAGTAGGCAAAACCAGACTAATGCAACATAGAATAACCAAAGCTTTTCGCATGGCATGAGTGTAGCAGAATGTAGCCGAACACGGCAGTGGCGTTTACACTCGATTTTAGATATTAAAAAATCCCCATTCCGACGGCTCGGAACGGGGACCGGTTCGCCTGCTTTCAGGCAGGCGGAGACTAGGATGCGGCGCGAGTAGATTCGACGAACGCGAAGCCTGCTTCATGGCAGAACCACGAATCGGAGTTGCCGTGGTGCTCAGAGAGAGTGCGACCTTCTCCGTAGCGGCTCACTCCAAGCAGGTAGTGTTCTTCACCGCTGAATTTATTGATAGGATCGTGCATCACAACGATCCACGTGAGACCCATTGACGCGATGTCCTCGTCACTGAATTTCTCACGGATCAGGCAGGCGATCTCGGCGTTCGGCTGCGAGTATTTACGCGCGTACGCCTCGGAGTGAATTTTCGCGACTCTTCGTTCTTCGTCATGGAAGGGCCTGCCTTTGATGACGGCGATTTCGGTGGTTTTGCCGCATGTTGGCTTGAAACGTTCCGAACGTAGCAGTCGTTTGGATCCTTCCGTCACAGAGTAGCGCATGCTCTCCAGACGTCTGATCCATTCTTCTCCGGTCGTGCCGTAGGAGGTGACCGAGAAGCGGATCGCACCGAATGTATCGCGGTAGAGATTGGTTCGCTCAGAGACCGTGAGCTCGCCGCGGAGGAACCTCATTGCGGCGTCGTGACCGCCGAGCTTCTTGACGATGGCGTTCAGTTGGCCTGCGGTGAGATCGGAGGATGCGAATTCAGAACTCATGTTTTCGACTCCTTGCCCTGATTTGGGCATTTTCTTTTCCCTCTAATCCGAGGAGGAGCCATGGCCTGCGCGGTCATAGCCAGAAATCCTGAACAAAGTTGAAGGACTTTTGGCTATGACCGAAGAGGGAATTTCAAAGAGCAACGATCCACTTTATACACGAAAAGCACATATTAGTCAATAGTCTTTGACACAGTTGGCTCCTGTGCTGCAAACGATGTCATTCCCGTGAAGACGGGAATCCAGATCAAAAGTGTGTTTTCTTCACTGTCTGGTTCCCCGCCTCCGCGGGGATGACGATTTGGACGGATACCAGCAAGAGCGAGGATGACACGGTAGATGGCATTTTAGTGTGATACGATATCCTCGTACCCGACATGGTATGAGATTTACGTTATTTAGCTTGTTATTGCTTGCCAGCGTGGCGTTTTTGGCGCTTCCGTCTCTTGGCGCGGACGTTTTTTTAAGTCCGGATGAGACGGCTGTCGCTGTGTCCGCGAGACTGTTTGCATCTACGGGATCGGCCAAGATTGAAACGGTCGGAGGTCAACCGGCCGTGGTCGAAGGAATCCCGTGGCTTCATCCGCGAAGTTACGTAACCGTTGGGAACGCGATCGCGCCGGTTGGATTTTTGGGCGCTCCGATACTTTTCGCCTTGTTGGTTATGATTTTCGGACAGACGGCTCTTTTTCTATTCACGCCGCTACTTGTCCTATCGGTGGTATTTCCGCTTTGGTCGTTTTCATCATCTTGGGGAAGGATCGCTAGGTTTGGAGTAATAACCGGCTGGTTGTTTTTTCCGACAGTGATTCTTTATGCGAACCGCGGATTGTTCCCGAATTTGATCGTCGTATGTTTCGCGGTTTGGTCCTGTTGGTTGCTTTGGAAAAAACCGAAGTACGGAATGATCCCAGCTGGAATTCTTGCAGGCATAGCTCTCACTATTCGTCCGACGGAAATATTTTGGATCGCACCTTGGTTGTTTGTGGCGGCGAAATATCCATGTCATCCTCGCGTAGGCGGGGATCCATCCGAAAAGAAGATGGATTCCCGTCTCCACGGGAATGACATAATAGGATTTATTGCACCTCTTCTTCTCATAATCTCATTCGCCGCGATAGTCGGACACTCTACCTACGGACAGTGGTCTGTAAGCGGCTATCAACTCCGTGATCCGATTGTCCTTTCTATTGATACAGGCGAAACAATAAACACAACATTAGGGCGATCGCAAGGATACGCCCCTACCAACTATTCCTGGCCCTTCGGTTTTCATCCGCGAAATGTTTGGTGGAACGTTCGATCGTATCTCATCTACTATTTTTTTCCGTGGGCGCTGATCCTCGTAGCCGCTGCTTGGTCGTTAAGAAAAAACAAGTCCGCAAGATCGTGGCTTATACTTTCGATCTGGACTACCGCATCTCTTTGTCTGGTTTATGGACAGGGCTTATATCAGGACCATGTTCGGTTGAATGAGGTTTCGATAGGAAATTCATTTCTGCGTTATCTTCTACCGGTATCTGTTATTTCTGCGTTTGCATTAGGATGGATCGTAAATCGGCTGCGTTTGCGATTCGGGCAAATTGGGACGGCTGGGGGCGCCTTTATCATTTCACTACTCGTGTTGTTTGGGATTTGGACGGCGTTTGTGCGCGACGACGAAGGACTTAAACAGGATCGTCTTGAACTTGCGCGGTATTCTTCCGTTCGCCAAGCGGCAATCGAAGAGATCCCCGGGTCAACGGTTATTTCTGACAGAAGCGACAAGATTTTTTTTCCAGCATTCCGCGTTACATCGCCGATGCCATCCAATCTTGAAATTATCAAAGCCGCTGGAATGCTCGGCGGGCTATCGTTATACGTAAGAACTCTCGATCAAGACGGAATGGCGTCATGGCTGGAAAAGGGGATTTTTCTGGATCAAGTTTTCACATCGGGAAACGAATCGCTTTACCGCGTAACAACCACAACATCACCATGAAAATTCCACGCGCAATCGCTTTTCCATTTCTTGCACTGCCGTGGATCGCGTGTGTTTTCGCAGTCGCATATCTGGCGATACAGCGTTTTCCTCCGAACGGAATATTTGTCGTGACTTCAAAAATGGACGGAACAAGTCCGTTTGCAAATCCGTTTTTGCCCTCGGAACGAGTTACGCCTCCCGGGAAACAAGCCGAAGGATGGAGCGGGCAACGCGTGATGGGCGATCCCACATATTTCAACGCGCGAGTTCCTGGACCGTACGATACCGTTGATATTGATCTTGAATTCAAACCGGTTCATCAACCGCTACTGGAATTCGGAGTTGTACGTGATGCGACTGGAAACGACTTGGAATTACATCCCATGTATTTTGAATCTCTTGAATCAAACGATTGGAGACCTGTAGCGGATGGTTATGTGCGAGGGGGCGTATCCGATTCGCGGTTAAACGATTCGAACCCGGTCGGAATGGCCCTTTGGGACGCGAGCGGCACAATGCCGCTTTTGCAAGATTCTCCGTCCGCGTCTCGAAAAACGCCGGTCGCACTGCGAGGTACGCACGAAATTTATTTGGTTCCTTCTGGAGGCCGTATTGATATCGCGTTTGAATTGCAGGACGTGAATCGAAAGCGCGGAACATCGGTTGCGGCTTTTCGTGTATTTCGAGGGGAGGAAGAGATTCAGCGCGAGGCGTTTACTACCAATGCAAGTAGAGAGACGGCGATGGGAGCGATTACGGATCATCGCATCGCGTTTGATGCGACGCCAGGCGTGTACCGCATTCGTTTTCAAGCGGATGATGACGTGTTCATACGTTCGATTCGGACGACGAGCCGAAGATGGGTTATCGGTCCGCGATTGAATGTAGGAGACGTTGTTGGGTATGCCACGACCACGGCGACGGCTCGTGTTTGGACTAATTCACGCCACGTGGTTGCGGAGACGTTCCATCGAGAGGGGCTTCAGGCAGTTACTCTTGGAAGTGAGTCTGTAAAAGTAGTTCGGACACATGAGGTGTTCCGCTTGGATCGCAAAGACTCCATTCCCGAACCGGTCAAATTAGAAGCGCCGGTTGGGGATATACGTTTCGTCGGAGACGGATGGTTTTCATATTCGCCTGAGGCCTTTTTCGAGCCGCGTCCGCGAAGGATTACGGATGGAAGTAATTTAATGAGCGAAGGGATAGAAGCGATCCGAACGTCATATACTCGCCCCGTCTCACTCGGAGACGGATGGTACTCCGCGCGATTTTCTTATGCTTTGAACAAAGACAGTGATCAATTGCGATTCGTTCTTTCCGCGCCCGGGATTGTCTCACGCGGCGGAGCGGTGGACTTCAGAAAAATAACCATGACTTATCGCCGCCCTCCGATCTCGTGGAACGCATGGTTCGATCTCATTATTCAAGAAGTTAAAAACGCGTGGCGTCGCGTAAGATCCTGAATATGAGTCCAATACAATTCCTGAAATCATTTTTGTTTCAAACGATTTTTTCCGACGTGGTTCTCGCTATGATTTTGATATCAGCGGAAATTTTTGTTCCGGGCTCGGTACTTCCGTTTGTTGATTTGGTTGATTTGCTGCCAGTAGTTTTGGGAGTGGTTTTTGTGGGGGTTATGGTCGGGAGAGCGGAGGGATAGATTCATTGTCATTCCCGCGTAGGCGGGAATCCAGAATAAGAGGAAATATTCACATTAATATCCTGGATCCCCGCCTTCGCGAGGATGACACGGATTTTATGACATCCCTTGTCCTACATGTATTTTTATGTTGAGATGGTGCGGATATTATGAAGCTTCTTGTTACCGGCGGGGCCGGGTTTATCGGGACTAATTTCGTCTATCACGTACTCCGTAATCATCCGGAGGATTCGGTTATAGTATTGGATGCGCTGACCTACGCAGGCAATCTTGAGAATTTGAAACCCCTTGAAAATGATCCGCGTTTTTCATTCGTTAAGGGGGATATCTGCGATCGTAAGATCGTTGATCCTCTCGTCGCCTCTGTTGATGCTGTAGTCCATTTTGCGGCGGAGTCTCACGTTGATCGATCTATTCATGACGCATCAGCTTTTGTCTGGACGAACGTTCTTGGAACGCAAACGCTTCTAGATTCCTGCCGCGCCAAAGGAAGCGTTCGTTTCCATCACGTCTCGACCGACGAAGTTTTTGGTTCTCTTGGTCCGAAAGGAATGTTTAACGAAAATACTCCTTACGATCCTCGAAGCCCGTACAGCGCTTCCAAGGCGGCATCGGATCACCTCGTTCGCGCAGCATGGCACACGCACAAACTTCCAATCACGATTTCAAATTGTTCTAACAATTACGGACCGTACTGTTTTCCGGAAAAGATCATTCCGTTGTTCATTACGAATCTTCTCGAAGAAAAGAATGTTCCTCTCTATGGCAATGGCGCCAACGTGCGTGATTGGCTGTTTGTGGAAGATCATTGCCGCGGAATCGACGCCGTTCTTCGTCGCGGTAAGATAGGAGAGACTTATTGTTTCGGAGGTCGCGCTGAACGATCGAACATGGAGCTTACAAACGTCATTCTTTTTGAGATGGGGTTTGGAAAAGAGAAGATCCAGCCCGTGGCGGACAGACCAGGACATGACTTGCGCTATGCCATGGATTTTTCAAAAGCGGAAAAAGAACTCGGATGGTTTCCTGAAACGCCGTTTTTGCACGGTATTCGAAAGACCATCGCTTGGTACAAGTCCAACGAAGACTGGTGGAAACGAATCAAATCCGGAACTTATCGCGAGTACTACGAAAAGCAATACGGAGTTCATGCAGTTACAATGCCTAACCCATTACCTTGACTCTAGATTCCAAATTCTACATTCTTCCTCTATGAAAGCACTGATTACGGCAGGCGGACGGGCGACGCGAATGCGTCCCATCACCTACACAAGAAATAAGCACTTGATACCATTGGCGAACAAGCCAATGATTTGGCATGCCATAGAAAAAATCGCGGAGTGCGGTATTCGCGAAGTTTTCATCAACGTAAATCCAGGCGAGACGGATGTACAAAAATCCGTTGGCGACGGTTCCCGCTGGGGTTTATCCGTACGATACATTGAGCAGGAAGGTGGACCGCAGGGGTTGGCGCATATCGTGAAAAACGCGCGACCTCATCTCGGCGAAGAACCGTTTCTTTTTTATCTTGGCGATAACATCGTACTTGGATCACTTCGTCCTCTTGTGGAGAGATTCGAGAAAGGCGGATTGGATTGTCTTTTGGCGCTTTCAAAAGTTTCTGATCCGCAGAGATTCGGAGTTCCAGAAATTCGAGACGGTAAAATTATTCGGGTTATCGAAAAACCGGCCAATCCTCCAAGCGACTTCGCCGTTACCGGCATTTACATCTATTCGCCAAAGATTTTCGAAGCTGTTACATCCATCGCACCGTCGGCTCGCGGGGAGTATGAGATTTCCGACGCCCACACATGGCTTATCGAACACGGCGCTAGCGTCGGATACGAGGAGACTACTGGATGGTGGAAGGATACCGGAAAACCGGATGACTTGTTGGAAGGAAACGCGCTTATCTTGAACGGACTTCCTCCGAACGCTTTTGGCAACGAAGGAGAAAAATGCGCAGACACGGTTTTTCAAGGAAATGTTCGCGTAGGAAAGGGGACGAGATTCGGACAAGGATGCGTCATACGCGGCCCCGTCACAATTGGAGAAAATTGCCATCTGGAGAACGCTTTCGTCGGACCCTTCACCTCCATCGGAGACGGCGTGCGAATCAGTAATGCGGAGGTGGAGCACTCGATTATTTTTGACGGCGCGGAAATCTCCTGCGGAAGACGAATCGTTGACGCGATAATAGGACAAAACGCAAAAGTGACATCTTGTTCGGATACGCTGCCACGAGGAAACAAGCTGATTATAGGGGATAATTCGGCGGTAGAGCTCTAAAAGAAAATGCGGGGAATAACCCCCTCTAACTCCCCCTTCGCAAGGGGAGGACAGGATCTATCCCCCTCCTTACGAAGGAGGGGTTAGGGGAGGTCTCTTACGTATGGGCTCGACCTACTCTAACTCCCTCTTATGATTAAGTGGGTGGATAATTCAAATAATTCCTCCCCTTAAACTCAAAAAATTATAAGGGGAGGTATAAGGGGAGGTTAGGAGGGGTTATTTCGTTTATTGCATTGCGATTTTCCAAACCGTATCTTTTCCGTCTTTGATTCCTGCTACGTACAGAACGTTTCCTATGATTGCAAAGTCTCTAATTGTGTCGAATGTTGCTATTGGTGTTCTGATTCTTCCGTCTCTCGTGTCTATGTTGAGGACATAAATTTCGTGATCGGATGCCACCACTATATTTTTGCCGTTAAGAAGCCACACTGCCTGTGTCACCGGCGTACTCTCGCGCGAGATCAGTTCCGGTTCGCCGCTCGGAATCCACGTCCAGATTTCACCGTTAGAGTGAGTCAGATAGTTGATGGACGAGTTACTTATGAATGGTCGCAACTTGTCTCCGGTAACAGTGGAAATGTGCGGAGAAGATTTCGAAGGATCCACGGAAAGCCAATGATCGCCATCGCGCAAAATCAATTTGGATCCTTCCGCGTTATGTATGGTCCAATGTCCCGAAGGAAGAATCAATCCTCGCGTTTGATCCGTATTTCTAAACAGGACGAGATCTTCCGTACCGGTTACGGAACGGATTTGCATGTCACCGAGTTTGTCTACCACGCCAAACGGAAGTATTGAGCGTGTCACGGATCCGTCTTGCGAGCGAATCGAAACCATTGATGATCCGGAGATTCCTTCCAACGCGTTACCGTTCCAACGATATATTCCAGACATGACTCGTAGCGCGGGAGATGATGAGTGCGTATCAATTAGCCAGCCACCGTCGGAAGATTCCACGTAGACAGAGCGTGAATCGTTTGACCATGAAATCGTTGCATCGTCCGGAATGGCTCGCGGGATGTCGTAGATTCTTTTGCTGTCCGTATCAGGTTGCCAGATAATTAAACGCGACGAGCTCGCGTGAGATTCAAGCATAGCCAACGCGCTTGCGTTTGGCGCGGCTTCGACTCGAGCGATAGGTTCGAATGAAAGAGATTCGGGAGCGGCATTTATCCACAAAAGAATGTCATTCGCGAAAGTGACGCGTTCAGGAACAACCTCGAGTTGTTTTTCCCATGCCCTATATCCATCCTTTTCAATTCTGATACGGTAGACTCCGGGCGTTACGTTCTGCAGAGTTACCGGCGTCGTTTCGTTCGTGTCGTTGTCGTTTAGGAAGATGCTGGCGCGCGTTGGCGTGGAGTCGAGAATCAGGGTTCCGTTTCTTTCGATTTTTTCTTTTTTTGGATTCCAGCGATAACCTGCAGTATAAAACACGACCACAGGCGCAGCGGCGAGGAAAGTTATAGCAAAAACCCACGGCAGAATGCGTCGGTGGAACGGAGTCGATTTCATAAACTTATTATTAGCATACTCCAATAATTCACTCCATGTCATTCCCGCGAAGGCGGGAATCCAGAATCAAGGATGAATACATACTATTAACTGGATTCCCGCATTCGCGAGGATGACAAAAAAATATTTCGTTTAGACGCTTGACTCGATGTGTTACGGCCGATACTATCGTATTCATGTCATTTGAAGAAAATAAGAGTTATTGGGGAACTCGTTCGTGGGTAATTCTTTTACTTATCGTCGGGGTCGCTTCTTACGTCGCCGGTACGCACTCTTCCTCTTCCGGCGCGCGATCTACCGATGATAATTCAAAAAGAACCGTCAGCGTTATAGGAGTCGGTGATGCGGCTCCAAAAGGAGCGGCCGACTCTATAGAGTTTGAACAGTTTTGGGAGCTGTGGGGAATGCTCAAATCCAAATATTATAAACAGCCGCTCGACGAACAGAAGATGTTGTATGGCGCGATGAGCGGATTAACCGCTGCGTTAGATGATCCTTATACGGTGTTTTTCGAACCAGCCATTGCGGATGAGTTTAGCAAGTCTCTCGAAGGAAAATTTGAAGGAATCGGAGCTGAAATTGGGATTAAAGAAGATCAGCTTCAGATTATTGCGCCTTTGCCGGAAAGCCCAGCCGAACGTGCCGGTTTAATGGCGAACGACGCGATTTTGGCCGTGAGCGGAACGTCGACAGAGGGAATGACGGTGGAAGAAGCCGTATCATTGATACGCGGGGACAAAGGGACTACCGTGGTTTTGTCGATTGGTCGCGTAACCAAGAAAAAAGATGAAAAAGGAAAAGAGAAGAAGGAAGCGAAAAAATTCGATGCTTCAATCGTTCGTGATACGATCGTTGTTAAGAGCGTAACCACGAAATATCTGGACGGGAATTTTGCGATTATCGAGATATCTCATTTTAATTCCGATACGTCCGATCTATTTTCCGAAGCGGCTGATGAAGTGGTAGCGAAGGGTGTGAAAGGAATTATTTTGGATTTGCGCAACGATCCTGGCGGATACTTGGATCGCGCGACAGCCGTAGCCGGTGAATGGGTCGGAAATGACGTCGTTGTCACGGAACGGCGGAAAGGTGTCAAAGTTGACGAGTTTTTAGGAACTGGAAAAAGTCGCTTAAAAGGAATACCGACCGTCGTTCTCGTAAACGAGGGATCAGCATCCGCATCGGAGATTGTCGCGGGGGCACTTCAAGATTATGGAGTGGCGAAACTTGTGGGTAAAAAAACATTTGGAAAAGGGTCGGTTCAGGATTACACTGAACTTCAGGATGGGACCGCCGTAAAGATTACAATGGCAGAATGGCTCACGCCGAAAGGAAGGTTTATAAATGAAATTGGTATAGAACCCGATGTCGTGGTAGAAAGAACCGAAGAAGACTATCATGCAGGACGAGACCCACAACTCGACAAAGCCGTCGAGCTCCTCGGAGGGCCCGTCGCATCATCGACCGCTGCGACGAAATAAGCCGCATCTCCGTACAAGACGCGAGGTTTCAGCCGGGGGAATAATTGTTCGTAGTGCCAAAGAAGGTTTGGAAGTATTTTTTATTCGCGATCCGTTTGGAAAATATGCGTTTCCAAAAGGACATCCAAAAATGGGGGAAACATTGGCAGAAACAGCGGTACGTGAAATACGAGAAGAGACCGGATTGACCGGACTGAGGTTCGTTGCGCCCCTTGGGCGGATTTGGCTCATTTTCAGGCGAAATAAAACGGTAATACATAAGACCGTCCACATGTTTTTGTTCGAAGCACCGTTGCACGCCAAAGAGAAATTTTCAGGGCAAGAGGGGATTACCGGAGGCGGATGGTTTCCGATTCAGGAAGCTCTAAAGATGAGAGGCTATAAAAATCTTGATCAATTGTTAACAAAAGCCCTGCGAATTACCGCAGGGCCTCGTCGCAAAAATTCTTCGATTACGCCGCCGGCTTGACGTGCGCGAATTTTGCAGATTTCAACGCGCCCGTATATCGGCGAATTTTTTTATCGGTAAAGTAAACAATGCCGTCTTTGATTGCGTAGAGCGTATCGTCCGATCCCTTTTTAACGTTTTTACCTGCTCGGATCTTCGAACCGCGTTGTCGTACCAATATGCTACCGGTGCGTGCATATTCCCCGGCGTAAAGTTTAACTCCAAGACGCTGGCCTTGAGAATCGCGGCCGTAACTTGTAGAACCTCCTGCTTTTTTATGTGCCATAGAATTGTAGGGGCGGGCTTGTCCCGCCCTCCCCTCGCGCTTGATAGCGGTGGGGGTGGGTGTGTTATTTACTGGTGGGAGAATATGCGATAGCCCACAATTTGTCAATATAGGCGGGTCTTGGTAGTCTCTAATAATGCAAAAAACTAAAGAACAATTCATGGAAGAAATCGAGCGCGTCCTCGACACCGTGCGTGAAGGGTTGGCGATGCATTCTGGAAACGTCGAGCTTGTGGACGCGGATCTTTCTACAGGACGGGTAAAAGTTCGGTTTCAAGGCATGTGTATCGGGTGTCCGATGTCGGATGTGACTTTGAAGGTGGGGATAGAAGAGACGCTCATGCAACTTTTGCCTGATGTAAAAGAAGTAGTACAGGTTGAGTAGAATCACTCTCTGGAATAAGACTTCTCTCGCTGCGGAACTCGCTTCGCTCAAACAGTCCTCGCTTCGACAAGTCTTATTCCAGAGAGTGATTTATAAGTGCTCGAGTCCTTTTCAGAAAGGGTTTGATAGCATAATATGCATGCATGCAGTGGGGTGAATGGAAGTTTTCAGCGCAACGGGCCGCGCAGGACCGTTTTACAAGGTGGATCACGATTTGCATCGCGATTGTTTTGATAATATCCGGAACGTATTTATTGGTTAGACTCATCCCAGTTGGCCGACAATCGGGTATACTGACGTTGCACTACAACGTTTATCTTGGGATTGACGAAGTAGGAGCGTGGTCTTGGATTTTTGCCTTTATCGGAAGTGCGATCTCGCTTGTGATTATCGACGTGTTTTTTGCCTTCGGTTTGTTTCGAAGTGATCCGTTGGCAAGTAAAACGCTTCTCGCTATCGCGCTTCTTACGCTGATTATTTGGTTAGTAGGTTCATTTTTTTTAGTCTCCGTGAATATCTAAAAGCTTATGGATCAATTTCTTTCTCCGCTGATTCGAATAGGGTATATTGCGGCACTTTGTTTTTTACTTGCGGTCGCGCTAACTCCTTCTGTAATAAAACTTCTCAAGAAATATAAAATGGGAAAGAGTATTCGCGACGCGAAAGCCGCGCCTGTCATGTCAGGGCTTCACGCCGCGAAAGCCGGAACGCCGACGATGGGCGGGATTGTAATTTGGGTTTCTGTCGGGGCCGTCATCGCGGCGTTTTTCTACGGTTGCACGTTTTTCGGTTCCAATATCGCGTGTAATTTCAATTTTCTGAGTCGTAGCCAAACGTTTTTACCGTTTGGAGCTTTTTTTGCAGCGGCCATCGTTGGATTGATCGATGATTATTTGAATGTGAAACGAATAGGACCGAAGGGTGGCGGCTTGCGCGTTCGTCATCGATTATTTTCCTACACGCTAATCGCCCTTGCAGCCGCGTGGTGGTTTTATACCAAGCTGAGTTGGGATAGCATTCACGTTCCGTTTTACGGCGATTTCGCGCTCGGCGCGTGGTACGTCCCATTTTTCGCGTTCGTGATCGTAGCAACATCGCATTCCGTAAACGTGACTGATGGACTGGACGGATTGGCGGGCGGGACTTTGCTCGCGGCGTTCGGGGCTTACGGAGCTATTGCGTTTTCCATGGGCAAGTATGATCTCGCAGCATTATGCGCCGCAATTTTTGGCGCGCTACTCGCATTCGTCTGGCACAACATAACTCCTGCAGCGTTCTTTATGGGAGACACTGGCGCTATGGCACTCGGGACGGCGCTTGGCGTTATCGCGATGTTAACTAATCAACCGCTGTTGCTACCGCTTATCGGGATTGTGTTCGTCGTAGAATCGGGCTCGGTTCTTCTTCAGATCGCTTCGAAAAAGTTACGGAACGGCAAAAAGTTATTTATGAGTTCGCCACTTCACCATCACCTTGAAGCCATCGGTTGGGGAGAGCCAAAAATCGTGATGAGGTTTTGGGTCATTTCTTTTCTAGCGGCTTGGGTTGGAACTGTGATTGCAATGGTGGATAGAAGCTAGATATTATTGAGACTGATTTATGTCATCTCGTCATTGCGAGGAGGTTGGTGCGACGCGGCAATCTAATCAACTGTCATTGCGAGGAGTAGCTACGACGTGGCAATCTATTATGGCAAGAGCTTCCTTCAAAAGATTGCCACGCCTTTTAGTATATTGGCTACGCAATGACGGAATAATATGAAGCGCGGACCGGTAGATAGAGTCTTGATCTGGCTAGTCGGCGGATTAACGCTGTTCGGCGTAATTATGCTGATGTCCGCCAGCGGTCCTTACGGTTATCAAAAATTCGGAGACAGTTTGTATCTTTTTAAGCACCAACTTTTGTACGGAGTTCTTCCCGGTGCGATTATTTTTTTTCTCGTCGCTTTGATAGATTATCGGAAGTTTAAAGCGCTAGGCGGATTTTTTCTGATCGTCAGCGTCGCGATGCTGGTACTCGTTTATCTGCCTGGAGTCGGAATGAGCGTGGGCGGTTCTTCCAGATGGGTGCGTATTTTTGGAATGGCGTTCCAGCCGTCAGAATTCGTAAAAGTTTCTTTTCTAATTTACGCTGCGGCTTGGCTTGCCGCGAAAAGTTCGCAAGAAATCAAAAAATTTGAGACAGGGCTTCTTCCGTTTTTGTTTCCGCTCGGTGTAGTTTTGTTCCTGCTCATAGCTCAACCGAATACAGGCACGACGATGGTGATAGCAGGCACGTCATTCCTGATGTTTTTTTTCGCCGGCGCGCCGTACATCTGGTTTGTCGGCTTAGGCGCGGCGGCAGTCGCCTTGGTTGCGGCGCTTGTGAAACTCACTCCGTATCGAGCGGCGAGGTTCATGACTTTTCTTCATCCGGAGTTGGATCCGCAAGGAATCGGATATCACATCAACCAGGCATATCTTGCAATCGGTTCCGGAGGATTGTTCGGTTTGGGATACGGGCACAGTCGACAAAAGTACCTGTATCTTCCGGAAGTTTCCGGAGATTCTATTTTTGCGGTTATGGCCGAAGAACTCGGCTTTATCGCTGTAATATTTTTTCTAATCGTGTTAAGCGCGTTGGTTCTCCGATGTTTCAGAATCGCAAAAAACGCACCGGACCGGTTTGGATCTTTTCTCGCGGGAGGCGTCGGCGGCTGGATCGCCATCCAGTCGATTTTAAACATCGCATCAATGCTCGGTCTTCTCCCAATCACAGGTGTTACACTGCCGTTTATCAGCTACGGAAGCTCCGCTTTCATCGCGCTCTGTGTGGGATGTGGCATGGTGGTTTCAGTTTCGCGTCAATCTCAATAATATGGATATAAAAGAAAAATTCGTACTGTTTGCAGGAGGAGGAACAATGGGGCCGGTGACTCCGTTATTGGCTGTTTGGCGCGCAATGAAGCGTCGTCGCAACGACTTGTCTCTCGCATGGGCGGGAACTCC
>JBBTQP010000093.1:0-12578 GCA_038065635.1 Patescibacteria group bacterium
TCGCAATGACAGTTGATTAGATTGCCGCGTCGTTGCTACTCCTCGCAATGACAGAATTATAGATAGACGTGCCATTCCTGCTATAATTCCCTCAATGCTCCGCCCTCGGATTTATTTTAAGTATCTTCTTGGCATAACGCTTTTATTGCCTGCGTTTTTCAGCGTCGCCATTAAACCCGCGCTCGCAACGTGTTGCAAGTGCGTTCCAAAAGATTCTACGAACGTAAACGTTTGCATTGAAACCGGTCAAACCGATTGCGCCAAGTTGAAAGAAAGTAAAAACGCTTTCGTTAAAGAGATGAGTTGCACGCTCGTCGAAGGGTTGTGCAAATCCATAAACGAAGGTGGGGTGTGCACGCAGGGGCCGACGGAAGAAAGCGTGTACGCTCCAGCTGAATCGGCTACTGCTGGAAAAGCTGCCGCCGCTTCAGGGCAGGCAGTAAGCGATTACCCCGCACCGACTCTTGGAGTTGCGATTCCTGGTTTACAATTCTCCAGCGATTTGGAATTTGTTGACGGCGAAATACGCGTGCCGTGGTTCGCGCAATACATCAGTGCGATCCACACTTACATAATTGGAATCTCGGTCGTAGTCGCGGCGATCGCTATCGCATACGGCGGGATACTTTATATTGTCGGGTCCGCGGCTGGGACAATTCAAAAAGGAAAAACAGTGATTACGGACGCGATCATCGGGCTGTTCCTTGTGCTGGGAGCATATACGATTCTAAGCGCAATAAACCAGGCCACGATTCAACCACGGTCTTTGAGCATTCCTACGATAAAACGCAAAGAAGGTCTCCAGTCTGTTAACTTGAGTTACAAAATCGAAGGTGGAAAAGTCCAGGTTACGGCAACGCCGGAAGCGCTACCCGGAGATAGCGCTCCTATTACTCCTTCTAACCAATCCTCGCTGGCTGACGACTTCAAAGCATTGCCTGGCGCTCCCCAGATTGAACCGGGTAGTGTAACTTTGCCGGACGCACCAGGCAGTAAAGGATGGTTGCGCAATGGAAACTGCAATTTCGAACTCAATCAAGCCGGAAAACCTACTGCCTTATCAAAATACAAATGCGCTATTGAAGTTGTTTCGAAAGAGGAAGGCATTGATCCATGCTATCTTATAGCAATTCTGGCGCAAGAAACTTTTTTCATGAAACTCGATAGGGTTGTTCACGGAGAAGACGAACATGTTTTCAAAAAGGGAGGATATGGAGGTCGCGAGTATCCACCCTCTCGCTATGATTTTCTTATAAGTGGGAAAAGTTACAAGGAACTTAAAGGTATTGGGGGGGGATTCACTTTTCCCCCATTATCAAAAGACAATCCTAACCCGATAGGCAAAAAGCAAAATGATGATTCTGTCGATATGACGAAGGAGGATTTAGGCCTGGATGGCCGTTTTGGTCACGCGATCGGGTTGGTGCAATCCATTCCTTCCGGTTGTCCAATCGAAAGAAATCGTAAACGTCGTCTTGAGCCATATTATGCCCTTAAGTCCGGCGCTCAGTGGGTAAGGTGCACGCTTGACCAATTAAAAGCGCTCGAGTATCAGAAATACCCGGGGACCATATACAACGTATTCCACCGTTGGGGGGGGCTTTATTCTGGAGACCCTGATGAGGCGAAAGACTCAACAATAGCTTGGGCTGCAAGAGCTTCCTCTGATATACTCATCGGTGCTCAGCGGGCATACGCGAACTACTGCCTTAAACAAAAGAGTCCATACAATGCTATTCCCGTCCATCATATAAATATCTGCACTGGCGACCTTCCGTTGGATAAGGAAGCTTGCAAAGCATACATTGAGGGCAACGTAGCTCCCCTCGTTCCCACGATAAAGGCAAAAACCGCATGTGCAATGAAAACGTTCGTGTCTATTTGTTTTGACAAGGCATTTCCGGTGGCCTGTAAAGCTCTGGACACGGTATGTAAATTGAGATAACTCTTTCGACGAAATGAAAAAAAAATCCGCGGTCACAATAATCACTTGTTTGGCGCTATTTTGCTCTGCGCAAATATCAAATGCGCAAGAAAAAGCCGAGCCACCGACTCTCGGAGTTCAAATCCCCGGTTTGGAGTTCGCGACGATACTTTATCCAAAAGGTGGATTTCTTGATGTCCCGTGGCTCTCTCAATATATCGCAGCCATCGCGCAATATCTCTTCGGCATATCCTTCGTAGCGGCGGCCGTTATGATCGTATACGGCGGCTTTCTTCTCATCGTTGGCTCCGCTACTCCGGCAATCAAGCGCGGAAAAGAAATAATCCGCGATGCGCTTATCGGCCTACTTGTTCTAATAGGTTCTTATATTATTTTGCAGACTGTAAATCCTGAAACACTGGCTCTCAAGGCACTGAAAGTCCCAGTCGTCAAGAATATCCCCGCCGAAGAAGGCGATGCGCCAGCCGTCGTTCAAGAACAAAAAAAAAGCGTTCCCCAAGGCGGATCCGTCAATCAAGGACAGGAAAACCCTATGCCATCCAGCGGATCCTTCAAGTTTCCCGAAGCGGTATGTCGAGCATACGAGACAAGCAAGGGTAGCGGCCAGCTCTGCAAGAACTTGTGCGATGGCTGTAAACCTATAGCGAATCTACCCCCTCCCCCGCCGGATATGGCTCAGCCGAGCGATCTGGCATGGAGCCCGCCAAACAGCCCTGGGCTAAAAAGTTCTGCGTGGGTACGCAAGGAGGTTGTCGCGCATCTGGTAGCCGCGGGGCAAGCCGCGCAGAATTGGCCCGGAGGCCCATATACTATATTGCTCAAAGAGGGATACCGCCCGTTTAAAAACCAGGTTATTGGCGCTTGCCAAATCTATTGTGGCGGCGAAGGCGTCGTAGGGGAAAACGTAGCCACTCCCGGCGGTTCGAATCATGGTGCCGGAGTCGCGATTGACCTCGAGCTATGGAAAGACAAAACAAAACTTACCACCGCAGGCAGAAAAAAAACGCAAACGAAAGATACGACAAAGGAAAACGCGAAGCTTCTACAGGACATAATGTCCTCCGTAGGGTTTGTTCGCTATTGCTCCGAAGTTTGGCATTTTGAATGGGGTACCGATAGCTTTGGGAAACGAAGTAAAAATTGCCCTTGGCCACCAGAGTGACCCTCCGTATAAAAAAAATCATTTCATGATCCACGTTCGTATTTACATCATTGCATTCCTAGCGTCATTAACAATGACGACGTTCGTTGTCACCCCAGCGCTCGCTCAAAATTGTTGCAAATGCACCTCGTCCTCTCCGCCTGCAAATAATATATGCATCACAACTACCGCGACAGATTGCGCGAAGATGCCGGCGGAAAGTAAAAACGCTAATGTAAAAAAATTGAATTGCGCCAAATTGAACGACGCTAAATGCAAAAAAGTAGCTGAAAACGGTGAATGTATTGTAGGCCCCACGAATGAGCTGAAATATAATATAACGCCAAAAACTTCCAATGATCCTCAAAAATACGAACCGGCGCAATCACCTGTCCTGAATATCGATATTCCTGACCTATCATTCTCTAATGCCGTCGTAGATGGTCAAATCATTAAATTCCCGTGGTTTCCACAATACGTTGCTGCAATTAATAAATACCTAATTGGGATCGTGGCTGTAGCGGCGGCTATCATGATTGTATATGGAGGAACGTTATATATTATCGGCTCAGCCGCCAGTAAAGTTACAAAAGGAAAAACCATCATCAAAGATTCGATTATCGGTCTAATTATTCTCGTAAGCGCAGTAACGATTCTTTGGACCGTGAATCCGGATACGGCTCAAATAAAATCAATCGAAACAATAAATATTAAGAAAATTCAACTCATTCCTGAAACAACCGTTAGGGAAGCGCAAGATCTTGTAAAAAAAACTAATTTCAAACCGGATACTATTGTAAAAAAAGCATTGGAAAAAAATCCGTCCACTGCTCCACCAAAAACAACGGGTCTACCTTCAATAAAATATCTTTCTTCGGCCATTGTTAGCCCGGCGCTAGCTGGAACAATATCTCCAGAGCCGGAATCTTCTTTAGACGGCCGCATGAAAATTGACGGCATCGACCTATACAAAATAGTAAAAGATATTTCACTTAATAACGACAATCAATTCGGTGTCAAGATTGATCCCTGTATTCTATGGGGGAGTATTATGCACGAATCCGGTGGCGGTCAACTTAATTCGATAGGTCATGATGAAAATACGGAATATAGCGATCAAAGAAAAATCTTCCTACAATATCCAAACAAAACTTACCTAAAAAAAGAGCTTCGTGGCAGCAAAACCATGAATGACGATGCGGAAATTACAATTACACCGCCGAACGCAGGTTTGGATATGCGATTTTCACACGGCGTAGGACCCAGTCAATGCACTCCTGTTCCTCCAGGAAAACAATTTTATTGTAAAGGAGAAGATGGATTTTTTGGCGTACAGGTTGATGATCGTTGTTTTACAATTCCATTACTCCTCACATGGGAAGGAGGACTCGAATGCTTAGTAAAACGAATGGCGTCAAAATCGAAACAGGGTTCGCCGCTAAGTGTCTGTGAAGCATATTGCGGTTTTGCCGGATGGGTTTGCGGCCCAACCTGCATGAAGCATCCATTAATCAAGAAAAAAGTTGCGCTCTACGAGCTTTGTAATTTCAAATTTCAAAAGCAGGCTAGGTAAAACTCAAAAACACAACATAGTTCTCTTTATTATACTCCGTTCTCTTGTCTTTCAATCCGCGCCCGTGTCATCCTACGGGCATGTCCAAAACCCCTCTCTATATCTGCTCGAAATGCGACGCGCAATTTCCTAAATGGGCCGGGCGGTGTACTGCTTGCGGAGGATGGGGAACGGTGGGGCAAGGAGAGGAATTGGGTGACGTAGGGGCGCATGGTAATGCGCCCAATCGGGGGAAGGGCGGATCACCATCCGCCCCTACAATATCCTTCGCGGAAACCGCGAAGATATCTCATGCAACTCTAAATCCAACCGGCATCTCAGCGCTCGACGAAGTTCTTGGCGGCGGGCTGGTGGACGGATCCGTGACGCTCGTTGCCGGTGAACCCGGGATCGGAAAATCAACGCTTCTCGCGCAACTCGGACTCACGCTCGCGGCATCGGGAAAAACCGTGCTGTACGTGACGGGCGAAGAATCGCCGTCTCAAATCAAACGACGACTTGATCGCCTTTGTTCTTCTATACCGACGTCGTTTCATTTTCTAGATCACACGGACGCGGACGTGATAGCGGCGACTATCGAGAAAAATAAGCCCTCTCTTACGATCGTAGACTCAATCCAATCCCTTCGCTGTGCGGAAATGTCCGGTGAGGCCGGAAGCGTGGGACAGGTAAAGGCGTGCGCCGCGACAATAACCGGAGCGGCAAAAGTTTCTCATGCACCGGTTATACTTGTCGGCCAAGTCACAAAGGACGGAGACGTTGCAGGGCCGCGCGTTCTGGAACACGTTGTGGATACAGTTTTGTTTCTGGAAGGCGACAGCCAACATCGATATCGCCTACTCCGCGCGCTAAAACATCGCTTCGGCCCAACGGACGAAGTCGCGCTTTTCACGATGACGGAACGCGGACTTACTGCCGTGGAAGACGCGTCGTCCGAACTTCTCAGAGATCGAGCTCATGGCGTTTCAGGATCATCAGTCACCTGTCTCTTAGAAGGACACCGTCCGATGCTTTTAGAAATCCAAGCGCTCGTGTCCCCTGCCGGCTACGGAACTCCGGTGAGACGAGGAACGGGTGTGGATACTACGCGACTTGGGATGTTGCTGGCAGTGCTTGCGCGACGAGCCGGACTTTCCGCACTGGAGAAAGATATTTACGCAAACGCGGCTGGAGGAATCGACGCGCGAGATCCAAGCGTGGATCTCGCGATTTGCGCCGCGATCGCGAGCGCTCTGAAAGACGCGCCGCTAGATCCGCGCCTCGCGCTATTCGGAGAAGTGGGGCTTGGAGGAGAGCTTCGACCGGTAGGATTGCCGGAATCGCGACTGAAAGAGATGGCACGACTAGGATTTACGACAGCGATCGTACCAAAGGGACAGGGGAAGCTGGCGCCGAGGGGTATGGAGGTTAAGGAGGCGGCGAGTCTGAAAGAGGCGTTTACGATTTTACGGATTGTTTGAATTATCCCCCTCCTTACGAAGGAGGGGTTAGGGGAGGTCTCTTCCGCGAGTTCGGGCTCGACCCCCTCTAACTCCCCCTTCGTAAGGGGGAGGATTGAACAGTGAAATCATTCCCTATGCGACGTCTCCCTCAACCTCTTCACGACTTCTCCCAACTTCGGATATTTTTCCAGCTTCGGATCATATTTGAGTACATCCTGTGAACATTCTCTTGCCACGGCCATGAGCGAGAGGTCGTCCGTTCTGGCGGCGCTAAATACGGCTTGGCCACTCTGTTGAACGCCTAGCAGATTCCCCTCTCCGCGCAATCTCAAATCCGCTTCCGCTACTTCGAATCCGTCAGACGTTTTTTCCATCACGCGAAGACGCTGAAACGCCAGTCCGTCTTCCGAAGCGGCGAGAAAACAATATGACGGATGAGTCGACCTGCCGACGCGGCCGCGTAATTGATGAAGTTGCGCGAGACCGAATCGCTCCGCTCCTTCGACGAGCATTACTGTCGCGAGCGGAACGTCTACGCCTACTTCCACGACGGTAGTCGCAACCAGAATATCCGCATCGCCGTTAGCAAATTTCGCCATTGCCTCGTCTTTTTCCGAAGTCGTCATGCGACCGTGAACCATCTCGATTCTTAATCCTCGTAAGGGACCGGACGCGATGCGCCGCGATTCCTCCTCCACGCTTTTTACTCCGAGCTTGTCCGATGGATCTATAAGAGGACAGACGATGAACGCGCGATGACCTGCCGCGACCTCATTTCTAATACGTTCGTATGCCGCGCTCCTTCCCTCTTCTCCCCACACCGCGCGTGTCGTGACCGACGCTCTGCCTTTTGGTTTTGAACGAATTATCGACACGTCCAAATCCCCAAAAAGCGTGAGAGCTAGAGATCGCGGGATCGGAGTAGCGGTCATGGACAGCAAATGCGGCACTAGCCCGTCATTGCGCGGTTCTACGACCAACGCCTCCCTTTGCGAGACCCCGAAACGGTGCTGTTCATCAACCACCGCGAGCGCGAGATCGGGAGGCGTCTGCTCCCTCTCAAGAAGCGCGTGAGTCCCGACGATCACGATGCGTCCAAGCGCGATTCTTTCTTTTGCCTGTTTAACAGACAGGATCTCGTCCGTTCCTCCTTCAATGAGCCGCCGTGTTGATGACGTAAAAAGTAACACCGGAATTCCGTGCGGGACGAGAAATCTTTCGAATGTGGAGATGTGTTGTTTCGCGAGAAGATCCGTCGGCGCCATTAGAGCGGCGGACGCTCCGCTTCTAAAAGTGAGAGCGGCGAGCATTGCGGCGACCGCTGTCTTTCCTGATCCGACGTCGCCTTGAAGAAGACGTCGCATAGGCCGTCCGGATTCCATATCCTTCACGGCCGCCCACACCGCTTTCTTTTGATCCGGCGTGAGTTCGAATGGAAGAGAAGTGGAAAATTTCCTCGCGAAACTTTCGTCAAACGCTACGGACGGCGCGCCTGCCGTATCCGCTTCTTCGCGCGCCATCCGAAGCGCGAGTTGATAGAAAAAAAGTTCGCCAAAAGCGAAACGACGACGACCTGTTTCCGCTTCTTCGATACTTTTGGGACGATGTACGAGAGTCAAAGCGGTCTTAAAATCCGGGACTTGGGCACGACCAATTATCTCCAAAGGGATGGGATCTTCCGGCGCCTCAACGTCGTCTACCGCCGCCCTCATCACCTTGCGTAAAGTTTTTTGAGACAGCTGTCCGGTCAATGGGTACACCGGTGATACATTACCGGCCGCGATAGTTTCCGCGTTGCACGGTTCCCAAATCGGGCTGGTAAATCCACGACCGAACCGCGGCCTGTCTGTAACCATTCCGGAGATGTAAATCTCATCCCCTGCTTTAAGCTGTTTGGTTAGCCATGGCTGGTTGAACCATGTAACGCCAATCGATCCTGTATCGTCGCTTACCACTGCGCGGATCAACGCGAAACGTTTGCGGAACGTCGGCGCCTGTTTTATCTCTTTCACAACGCACTTAATCGTCACCGGAACTCCGGTAGGAATAGATGCGATGGACGTGGTATGTGAATAATCGTCGTACCTACGAGGCAGAATAGAAAGCAATTCTCCGACCGTTTCAACTTCAAGAGACTTCAACACGCGACGCTGTTGACCGGTCAAACCATGAATGAATAAGAGCGGGTCATTCCACTGAAGCATACCTCCAGCGTACAAAGCGGTGTGACAATTGACAATCCGGCAACAAACCGCGATTCTATCGCTTACCCGCGCATGGTGCGCGGACTGCTCGTTCACAATTACGGAGGGGCAGATGGCTCGTAATTACAGGGACGAATTTTCGATGGCGCTGTTTAACCAGAAGCGCCGTCCGACGCTCGACCCAAGTGAGTTCGAGCGTCTGTTTCTTGAAGTAAAAAGCGATGATACAAAGGTGCGCGATGCCGCCATCGAGCGAATCGCTCTGGCAAACCTCGGGCTTGTCATTAGCATAGCCAAAAGGTACGTGGTTCGCGGACTGCCGCTTTCTGATCTGGTGCAGGAAGGGCTAATACAGCTCATCACTAGGGCCATTCCGGGCTTCGACATTACGCGCGAAAACACCTTCAGTACGTATGCAACACCTAGCCTAAAACGCGCGTTCGGCAAGGCGTGCGCTGAAAAGGGCGAAGGAAAGCTCGTGTACCTTCCCGCGCACATTCGATACAAGGAATACTTGGTAGCGAAAGCTAAACGCGAATTCCTCGCCTCTCTTGGACGGTCGCCTGACGCGAAAGAAATTCACGCGATACTGCAGACATACGAAAGCAAGACCGCGAGAAGAATCACCGTTCAAGAAATCGATAAAATCATCAACTCGCCCAGTCGAGAAACAGTCTCGTTGTCACAACCGCCTTCCGAATCTCGCGCGCCTCGGGTCGAGGAAAAAATGCTCGCACGCAACGACGGCAATGAAACGGACAGCCCTGCAATGGCCGCGGAGCAATTCGGTATCTTGTCGGAGCGCTTGAACGAAGAACTGCGGCAGATGACGATCAAGGAGCGCGATACGATCGTAAACCGCTTTGGCTTGTCGAGCGGCATACCTAGGACGCTTGATACTGTCGGCGGTCTCTACGGTCTGACGAGAGAGCGCATCCGCCAAATAGAAAGGAGCGTAATAAGACGGATCGCTAAAAGGTGGAAAATGACGTATGACGCCGTCAAAGAAACCTTGATCTCGCTCTGTGAGATGGGATTCAGAACGCAGCTGCAAAACAACCCCAAACTCACGACCAAGATGCCCTCGACTCACGTCTCGTCGCAAGTCCTCTCGGAACACGCGGTCGTTCTTCAAGACGCTAAATACGTAGTAAAACCGGCGCGCACGCTCGCTGCTCGATTGGACATTGACGAGGAAACTGCGCAACTCGCCGTAGAAGCATGCGCCAGAGAAGGCGCGTTCGCGTTCGTCGAAGGATGCGACGCGATCAGATTGTGAACTACCGCTCATTTACTACCGCCTCCAGCCGTTCCGAAATCTCTCGGAGCGGCTTTTTTCTTTATTAATCGCGACTTCAAGTTCCTTTGGAACATCGGTTCCTATTCGGTATATTTTTCCGTTCTTCAATATTATTTCCACCGCATCAAAACCCGAAACATTGTAAATCCACATATACGGCCAGAAACAAACTCTCATTCCCCGTCCGTAATACCAGTGATTCTTTACCGCCTTTGCTGACGCAATTTCATTAGGCGTTCAAAGTCGCATTCATAAATCAGAGGTAAATATAGCAAAAAATTCGCTCGTTTAATACACGAAAGAAAGGATTACAAGCGCATAAGCATTTCCTAATATATCCGAATCACTCGCTGAAAACGTCACGCTTATTCAACATGTCCATCGCAAAACTGTGCATGGCGCAGATTAAATCGGTAGCTTCCTTTTCTCGCTCTCGCGTTTCTTTTTCATCTCCATCAAGCAATTGATATCTGCCGAAAAAAAGCCTATATCCATGCTCAAACCCCATATCTTCAGCTCGTTCAAGGAGTGCTCTCCATTCAGAAGGAATATCCGTCAGGCGTTCCATGAGAAGATTGCGGGTCGTAGGATTAAGATAAGAGCATATCTCAACAAATGTACGAGAAACTTGATTACCCAAAATCCGTATTTCTTTTTCAATATGAACTTGCGAGTACGGAACGTCTTCTCCCCATAAACCAGCTTGTTCCTGTTGACACAATATACGTCTATGTTCCGCATGTGTGCACGTTGCCCATCTTCCCCAGAATATTAAATCCGGGAATGTAGATGATCGCTTCATGCAATAAC
Source organism: Patescibacteria group bacterium (assembly GCA_038065635.1). Taxonomy (GTDB): domain Bacteria; phylum Patescibacteriota; class Patescibacteriia; order 2-12-FULL-60-25; family 2-12-FULL-60-25; genus JAHJFW01. The sequence goes on from JBBTQP010000093.1 coordinate 10,416, forward strand.
CATGGTCATTCATCATTTTATCCACGAATTCCGATCCTCGCGTCAGCTCTTCGATACCGCGTCGAATACTTTTCAACAATGGATCGCGTGTCTCCGTTGAGTGAGGTGCGTGAAAAACGTCACCGATATCTGAAATGTAAAGTTTTCGTTCATGTTCTTTTGTATAAGTTTCTTCCAAGGCCATCATTTCAATAATTTTTTGCACCCAAAAATTTTCTATCGCCACATCCTCTGCTGTATGTATTTTATTTCTTTTTCTTCCAACTGGAACTCTTATGACTGTCGCACCAAGATAAAAATATGAAATAAGTGTCGCTCCTGCCATGCGTATGTTCCCGTTGTGGTGAAGAATGGTTTTTTCGCAAAAATTCCAAATATCACTGTAATGATTTTTGAAGATTTCGATATTCCAAACTGTATGCTTGAGTAACCGCAAGGCATTATAGTATGCGTCATTGGAAGACGAGTTAGCGTTGAGAATCTTTGCGCATGTTTCGTAAACGCGACGCGCGTCTCGTAGAGGTACTCGACCGTATTTATACTGTTTTTCAAAATCTTTCAATTCGGCTGTAAACTCGCTAGCAGGGAGCGTGCCAACAGATGAAAGGAAGATTATCATGTCAAAATTTTTAGTCGTCATTGTTTTTCAATCCAAGATGGACACGTAAGGATTCTTTAACTTGCCGCAACGACTCATCGCTGACTTTGCCGATATAGAAATCAAAACGCGAACGGTCGCGGGATTGGATATGTTGGATTTTCGCCAGAGAATCAGATTGAAGGCGATTCATAGTATCTTTCAAAATCATGATATCACATAAATTTCCTTTGTCGATTTTTGTTGAAAGCGGAACAACGGTTATGAGTCGAGAATTGTCTAATTCAACAGCTTGCACTACAAGTGCTGGACGAATGCCTCGATATTCATGACCAACGGACGGCTCGCAATTCATCAGCCAAATTTCACCGTGTTTAGGTTTTTGGTCTAAGGCCCTCATAATAATCTCGCTCTTCTTTGCTTAAAGGAGGCAGATAGTTTTCAGAATCAGCTACACCGGCCGCTTCCCATCGCGCCCAGTGGTCTATCTGCGCGTATGGAGATGTTCGCCCCACGACATCCGAATATCGAATCGGTTCACCATCTTCAGCTAAAACCCAAGGCGCATCTCCATGTACGTACTCAGCGATCTTTGTCGCCGTAAAATCAGATAGCACGCGGATCTCGCGATCGATAAGTACTTTTTCTTCGATTGAGAAAACCTTGATATCCGGATCAGCGAGGGCAACATACCTTCTTTGCGACATTCCGTAATATTCCTGCAAAAAAATCTTCAATTCATTATTTTCAACCATTTCTTTCACGGCATCACGATATTGTCCTTGTCGAGGAACCGGTCCAAACTGCATCTTAACGTATTGCATTCCAGTCACAGGCTTCCCAAGAATTTCAAAGGCGTTGAAATCTATAAAATAGAGCAGCTTATACAAAACCGTTTCTCCGATGTTTGCCTTACCGCCACAGACGCACAAGATATAAAGAAGCGTTTGTCGAAACTTTTCTTTATCGAATGAAAAATTAAGGTCCCGTTCCATTTGAGTAACCTGCTCTTTTTGATTCATTTTCTCGGTCTGAACAATCCAGTCAACCGAAACTCCAAGTGCTTTTGATAGTGCCACGATTTCGAGCGCACCGATTGATCGCTCGCCTTTTTCGATCTGACCGATTGCTTGCCGAGAAACACCGATTTGGGTAGCTAATTGCTCCTGAGAATAGCCGTGTTCCTGCCTTAGCTTCTGGATGCGCTCACCAAGCGCTTTTTGAGGAATTACGGATTGTTTTGTCATATACCACAATTCTATTGGATAGACGAAGATGTGTCAATAAATCTTGCATATCAATGCGCGAATAAATTACATAACAAAAAAAGCCGCAGTCGTCGTGAAACATTCTGCAGCTTTTTTGGTGGCGGTCGTTTTTGATTGATGTTCGAACATTTTTTGAGCAAAACCCCCAATAAGGAAGCCAGCCCCGCCACTGCTCGACAAGCTCGCCACACCACAGAAAAATACTCTTTGCTCTTTTCATTTTGCGCGCGCCCGATTTCTTTTTCTTTTAATGAAAAGAGTATTTTTCTGCGGTGTTCTGCCTTCCAAGTATTCAGG
>JBBTQP010000094.1:0-10416 GCA_038065635.1 Patescibacteria group bacterium
CCTCGCAATGACAGTTGATTAGATTGCCGCGTCGTTGCTACTCCTCGCAATGACACTAACTCTTGGTCTCCTTGCTCGACCTCTTGAGCGCCATTCGGATCAACGATCGACGATAAATACCATTGATCACCATCATTGCCGCAACCAGTAAAATCGCCGCCAAAATCAAATGCCAAGGAAATACCCAAAACCGAATCTGGTCTGACAGCGGCTGATTCGACTCGCCGTAATAACCGACGATCGTACCCGTATATGGTCCGATAGCGAAATTCTTCCACTCATTCACTATCTCTTTGAGCAAACCGGCGGCCTCTACGCCTTCACTACCCTTAGTCCATTCACTTTCAGTTCTTCTGATGCTATTTGATAACACAGACGATCCTCTTGGATTTAATGGGGTTACACCTGCTATTCTCCCAAATACGTTCTTAATCACTATATCGCCGCTAGGTTTCAAATGAACGTTGCCCGAATTCTTGAAACGCGTCTCGAATAAGACAGGGAGTCGATTCAAAACATTTTCATGTTGGACTACTCTGAAACTCTCAATATCTAACTTCTCATCAATATCTCCGTTAACTCTGATCAAAAATAAAACGCCTATTTTCGATCTGATGCTTGCCCCTGTGCCGATTTCTCCTGATTCCTTCTTTTGGGAAACGAACATGGCGACGTAATGACCGCCAGGTCTCGCATCTTTCGGTATTGTAAGAACATAAGATAGATCAACTCTGCCCCCTTTTTCAATCGTAATACTGCCAGTCTGGGGTACTATCCAATCAATGTCGTTAAAAATCGCGTTATCTGCCACAAAATCCTGCTGACCTTCTTCGCCTTTTGCGACAAAATTTTGAAAACTGACTTCATAAGAAGCATCGTGATCTTCAGTGCTCGCTACTGATATTACACCGGTATTAGTCGCGCCTCTATCCAAAGAGATTTCAACCAACGCAGGTGAAATTGAAAATGCATTAACCGACGGGATCGCGAGTAATAATCCAACAACGACAGCAAAAACGATCTTGATTGAATGTTTATATATTTTACTCATAGTTAGTTTCATTTAATTATTGGCTAAACAAGAATGTACCTGTCATTCCCGCGCAGGCGGGAATCCAGAATCAAAAACAATATAAATTCCATTGTATCGCCCTTTTATACTGGATTCCCACCTGCGCGGGAATGACATCTGAGTTAAACCCACTATGGGTTCATGGTCATATACTAGAACTTTCCCGTTAAAGTGTAATAAACTTCATGGCTATAGTTTCCAGCCGCCGTTATTGCGCTTATAGCCGCCTTATATACAAGTCCGATTCTATCATTATTTGCAAAAGTATTCGATTCTTGAACGGCCCTCGTGGTAGTTGCAAAGGCAAAGTCGCTCCCGGTACTGGTTGCGCTCGTTCCAAATACTCTCGCGCCGTATTCATTAGATCCAGCAGTAACTGTGCCATCCGCGACATTCCCCATGTATGTCGTAGCGTCAATGCGAAGATTTCCGTCATCCAGAACGTAAATCGTATATCCATTCTCGATATTCGAAAGAACGCTCGTATGAGTCAGCGAAGTAGCGACAATGGAGGTCGTAATCGTACCAAGTTGTGCCGCGCTTCCGTTCAACCTATATACGAAGTCATCGACACCAGCCGGAATCGCGCTGACAAGAGACGGACTGCCGTCCCATGCGTCAACGGTGATAACCAGACCGGTTATATTCGTTATTTTTCCAACCGCGATAATCTGCGTAGCGCCTTCGTTCTCAACCACTCCTATAAAATTACCTACGGAATAAGCGGCGGCTGAAGCGACGGTCACTGTTTTTCCTGCGTTACTGAAAGCCGTAAAAGCGGTTTCAGTGGAATTTTCCTGAGTCCCGATATCAAAAGAGAGAGAAAACGTTTCCGTATCGCCGTACCTGTAACCAGCGCGAAGACGATAATTTTCGCTCGTGGAACTTCCGGTCGCCACTTCGCCCACGGTATCGTGAAGAATATAATTTGTGGACGAACTTATGTCGTCGCCACCGCTATTAATCGAATCCCAATTCAATTTATAATTCGCGCTTGTCATCGCCAATGCCGCGCTGGACGAAGACAGAATTGCCAATATTAAAATAAACAGCATCCTCTTCATAAGCCAGACAATTTTACCACAAAACTACTCCTTCAACGTATTTTTCTTAATATACCTATTCACAACCGATCGGTTGTACATCTTCAAAAGAAATGCCAAAAATACGAAGCCGACGAACCCTAGAATCATCAATATCCACGGGAACACCCAAAACGTTCGCTCCGCAGTAACGGTTTGTCCTTCTTTGCCGTAATTCAGCACTACCGTCGCTCGATATCTTCCCAACCCGAAATTACGCAATTCTTTTTTGAATTCCGACTCCCGTTCAATGTCGTCCCCTTTTTTCCAATCAAAATAATATCTACGAATACTGTTCGGGAGAACACTTCCCAATTGCGTATTGACCTTGATCGAAGCGGACTGACCGCCGATCATGTTTGTAATAAAAGCATTTCCGACAGGTCTGACGTGGATCGTCCCCTCGTTCTTGAAGCGCACGAAAAAATTAACCGGTAAATGCGTAAAAATACGCTTGCCGCCGTAAAACCCAAACTCTTCGATTCTTCCCTGCTCTATAATGTCGCCGGAAACCCGCAAAAGCATTATAGCCGCGAGTTGTTCGCCGACACCGACCGTTCCCGCTCTTTCCTCCGGTGGCGTGGAACTGAAAATAATACCGCCGTAGTGTCCACCCGGATCGCCATCCAAAGGAACGTAAATCGAAAACAATAGATTGGAACGCTCGCCGGGTTTTAGAGTGATCGGATCTTTCGGAAACGAAATCCATCTCGACAAACCGGACGAGTTGTATTGAGCGGCTGAATAAAAATTAGGAATCCCCGCCTCATCGTCGCCGGATGTGAAGTTGACGGCTATCGGGTAAACGGTTATCGGGAGCGTGGTCTCGTTATAAACTTTTATTACGTCCGAAACCGTATCTCCCGGATTTAGCGAATAATCAAAAAACGGAGGGGAAATGGTGACGGCTTTAACTTCGGAATAATTCAAAAAACAACCTGCCAATACGATTATTATCGCCAGTCGCAGCATTTTTTTCTTCATGCTTAACCTGTGTAAGGATAAATCCATTACTTTCGCAACAATTAGCCGCCACTGAATTCCGGATTTATCGACGACCTATATTCCCTGACTTGATCGCGGTTAGAACGTACCGGTTGCGATAAAAGTCAAAGTGTCTGTGTAGTCGTTATGAGCCGGCGTAATGCTGCTGATTGATGCGTTTACTATAATTTGAGCACGACCACCCGCTATTGGCAAGTTAGTGGTGTTCAGGATATTTTGCGCTCCGGTTGATGTAACGGCGCCGATAATGTTGGTTCCGCTGTCTGCGGCGCAGGTGTTGTTAAATGGAGAGACTCTGACGAACGGACCGCCTACCGTTTGAGTTAAAGACGCGGAAGCTACACAAAGACCGTAATTCTCGACTCCTGCCGCCATCAATCCTCCAAATGAATCAATCGCGTCCGATGAAACGCTCGTGGACCTCAACCCACCCTTCGTAGATGTCACCGTGACTACGGCTCCGCCTTTCGCGTTCGTGGCAAGGTCTATCCAAGTACTGCTGACGAATGTCCCTGAACTCGTAACAGCGGCTGTAGTGAGGGTGTGTAATGCGACGGAATACGGCGCGGCGGATTCCACGTCCGTAAGCGCGGTATCGATATCGAACGTGATCGTAGGATCGACGGTCGCCGTTACCGTTACCTGATCGTCATCAACGATCGGTATTGCGAACGCGCCTGTATAACCTGCACCGCCTGCTATAGAAATCTGCTTTGATCCCGTCGTGCCGGGATTCGTACCCGTAACGTTGGTAAGCGTTAAAATACCCCAGCATCCCGCGACCGTCGTACACGTAACGGTAACTACGTCGGTTGACGCCACTGAAGCCGCGGTACACGTGCCGCCGCCGCTGGTTATTGCACATCCTATTCCGGTATCGTCACCAAGCGCAAACCCTGCGGAACTGTAGCTGAATGTTATCGTACTAGCATTAGTCCAAGTACTGCTCGCAAATACTCCGGTAATCGTATGGGTCGCGCTCGTGCTTATTTTTTCTCTAGTCAGAGTATCGCTCGTACTCGTAGGACTTCCGGCTGTAGCGAAAGACATGGAGAGAAAAACCGTCCCGACGGCTGCGATGGCTGTTATCGCGCTAATTACTCGCATTTTGAAATTCATTTTCATATCAAGAATTATAATAGCACATAATAGTTTTGTCGACACTAATTATACACAGTCAGCATTTCTTTTTTTGGCTCAATTTTTCCGGAAGCGCGTTTCAATGACACCGGCTGGTCGACGATCGCCTCGTCCTTTGTAGAAAGATCAATATCCGGCGACGTATATTTCTCATATCCTTCTTTTTCAGCGGTCACGTAATACACGCTACGCCGAACGAAAAATCCGTATTTTCCATTCGCGTCCGTGACTTGAGTTTCCAACAATTTATTAAACTTTTTGTCAAAAATACGCACCACGACGCGCAAAAGCGGCTGACGCGTGGCTTCGTCGTACACGATCCCCCACTCTTTCGCTTTCGTTTTTACGGAAATCCTCTTGAAGAGCAAAAACAATCCGACTTGAGACAGCGTAATCAATGCGAGTTGCAAGCTCGGGCTGATGACAAGCGCAACGACCGCAAACACGACGCTAAGAAAAGCAACGTCCTGCTGAATTATTCTTAACGTCTTTTTCCATATCAATCTTCGCGGTATTTCCACATGCTCGATCGGATCGATCGGAATGTTTTTCGCGATGACGCCGCCTTCCGTGAGCGTGATTGGAACGGCGTGATAAAGCTCGAGATAATCAACGTCTTCGTTTTTATCTTTTATGTACTGCGTCGGATAAACGTATCCGGGTTTTACTACATCGAGAATATAAGTGCCGGGTTTTGCGATAAACGAATAACGCCCGAGTTTGTCCGTAACCTTCGATTGAATAACCAACTTAGTTTCCGCATGAATTAGACGAACGATAACCAAATCGACCGGCTGTTTCGTAAGAGCGTTGTAAATGACGCCCCACTTTTTCTTCTTCCTTCTTCCGAACAACAACAGCGGTTGAGAAAAAAGATATTGGAGATACGCCAAAGCGTTAAACGCGGGAAGAGCCGAGGCGACGTTTATTACGGCTACGCCCAAAACCGCAGGTGAAACCGTATTCTGTATCGCTTTCTGCACTTCCGGCCGTTGCAAGGTATCGCTGATTATCGCGAGACCGTAAACCGCCTGTTCGGTTAAATTTTTCGCAACGTTCGCGATATTTTCCGCAACCGATGCTTCCGGATCAATGACGTCTCCTGGCGCAGGCGGTACCACTATAAGCCCAACGACTTCCCCGAAAACCCCGTTCTGAATTTGAACCGGCGTTGTGACGGATTTCTTATATCCGTCTTTTTCAACCTCCGCATAATAACGACCGTTCGGTACGGAAAAAGCGAATCCTCCGTTAGGTCCCGTGACAACCGGATTCGCCTGACCGAACGGACCGCCGTTCCACTTTTTCCACCCGCCATCATCAACGAATAATGTTATTTTCGCGTTATCGATCGGATTTTCCGTTTTACCAAAAATATTTTCTTCAACGACTTTTCCTCCTGATTCGGAAATCATGGTCGTGTTCGCGACAGATGTTCCGCCTCCAACAAAATTAAGTACCACTGCAAGATTGTACGAGCCCGCGCTCGGAACAACGAACGTGGCGATATATGCGGTACCTTCTTTATTCAAAGAGAGCTGGTACGTCGACGGTCCCAACAAAAACGCGCTTTCTATTTCCGCGTTTATGCCGTTAAGCGAAACGCGAACCTGAACGCTATCGCCTGCGAGCGCATGAATGCGATTGAGCGAATCCGGGACCAACTCGACCAAGCCGTTCGCGCCGTAATAATGCGCTTCAAAAAAAATAATCTTCCCGCCGGGTCCGGGAGACGGTTCCGGCACCGGAATCGGAATCGGCTGCGGCTGCGGCTGCGGTTTCGATTGTGGTAGCGGCTCAGGTTCCGGCACCGGCGGTGGCGGAACGATACACGCCTGAATAGCGGAACAATCCGTGTCCGCGCAATCTATTTTTCCGTCCGTGTCATCGTCAATCCCGTTCGAGCAAAGCGGCGCCGTGTTCTCATCTCCCGCCGGCGCCACGCCTTCCGGCTTCGCAGCGGAGAGGGCGCCGGATGCGAAATTGGAATTCGCATCAAACGCGAACGCGCCGTAATAATAGGTCGTGCCGTTCGTAACTTGAGTATCATCATAAGATACGCCAACGCCGCTATATACGAGAGTCCCGTCATTCGGTCCAGTCGGAAAAGAGTCGGTTTTGCGGACTATACGAACGCCCGCGAAATCCGAATCCGGAGGATTGCCCCACGTCAGATGCACTACCCCGTTTCCTCCGATCGCTTGAAAACCCATCACATTCGCCGGCGGCGTCGCGTCCTGCGTAGTAGTGAAAGTCGCGTCCGGCGAAGAGGCGGAAAGTTGTACTTGATTTTTTGATGTTACGGAGAAGTGGTACGCGGTGTTAGACGACAAAGCCGTCAACGTTACGGAATGCGACGTGACTAGACCGGCGACGGTTTGAAACGATCCGTACTGATTGGTTAAACCAAAATCAACGCGAGAATCCGCAACCACGTCCGTCGTCCACACGACTCGCGCCGAAATATCGGTAATATCGACAACTTGAACGTTCGTAATAACAGGCGCAACATTTTCAACCAACGTGACAAACGTATAATCCCCGGCCGTCGCCAAGTTGCTAGCCAAATCGCGTGACTTTACCTGAAAATGATACGTAGTATTCGGACTTAAGCCGGTCAAATTAAACACGTGATGCGTAAGATACGCGCCATTTGATAACGTACCGCTCGCATATCCGGTCGTCATCCCATAATTCACATCCGATTTCGCCGATTCGCTCGTATCCCAAACTATTGTCGCGGTGCTCGTTGTAATGTTTATGACCTGTACGTTAAAAATGGTCGGCGCTACCGTGTCACCGGGACCGCCTCCACTTGGCGGAATTACGATGGGTGCCTCAACGGTCGCGCTGACGGAAACCGCATCGTCAGAAATTATCAAAATATCGATATTCGAATCATCGCCGAAAGTTCCTGATATTGTAACGCTGGCGGTTTGCGCTGAAGAAGGATTTACTATTTGACCGGTCCCACCGGAAGCGTTCGTCCCAATTCGGATTACGATGAATTCGTTGGCGCCAATCTCTCCAAGCGCGGCATCGGTCGGCGCCGTAAAAGTTATCGCGTTCGCGACGATCGAAACGCCCCAAACTCCCGCCGCAGATGACGCCGCGATTGTTTCGGATGTTTCCAAACCCGTAGCAACGCCGTGAAAGAGATCGACGTCTCCAATTCCGATTGCGGCTAGTGAAAAGTCGGACGAAAAAGTTAGGATGATCGTATCCGTTGACGCATCGACGCCGGTCGGTGTACTAAAACGCAACGTATGGTTCGCGGCCGTCGACACTTTCAAGCGAGAAAGTTCGTCGGTGACGGAAACCAAGGATGAAGCGCTGACGGATTGAAAATTTCCAACAAAAACAGATGCGAACACGATGGCCGCAGAAACGATCGAACGGAGACGCCTCATAATCATGTCAACGAGAATTCAATTTCCTAATATAACTGCCGATCAAATAACGGGAATAAACCCTGGAAGCAACGACGAGAATAAGAATGATAGCTAAAATCGCCAAGATCAAACTGCGCGGGACCACCCAAAAAGTAGTTTTAGCCGTAATTTTCTGCTCACCGTCTCCGTATTCAGCGCGAATTTCCGCAGTATAGCGGCCAAACGCAAAATTCCTAACCTCGTTCTTTAACGAAGCGATCATACTCAAATCCCCTTCTTGCGCTGGATCGCCGGTTTTTGTCCAAATTGATTGAAACCTTCTCGTGCTGTTAGGCAAAATAATAAAATTGTCAGGATTTAACGGAACCGCAACGACCTCCTTACCAAACATATTCTTTACTACGATCGATCCCTTCGGTTTGACGTGGACGTTCCCCAGATTCTGGATTCTTGTCTCAAACGAAATCGGAAGACGGCGAAAAGAATCCGCTGGTTTTGTAGAAAAACTCAAAACTTTTATTTCCTCATGAACTGATCCCGGGACTCTTATGTAAAAAGGAACTCCGCTCGTTTGAACTCTCGCCTTTGCGTCAGAGGAAGTGCGAGAAAAAAGCATGCTCAAATAATGCCCTCCGGAAATCGCATTCGACGGAACAGAAATTTCATAATTAAAATCACGAACCTCGTGTGGTTGTAAGATTAATTTTTTTTCTTGAGGAACTATCCATGATGATTCCAAAAAAGAATCGTTAGATTTGAAAAAAATCAATTCACCTATTTCGCCGCTCTGCTGAACTCCTCCGATAGTGACATCAAACGTTGCGGGAGTATCCGTTTCATTTTTCACGCTGAAACTACCGCTAACTTTCTTGCCGGGTTCAATAACGTGTTCAATGGTTGACTCGGATACTGAAAACGCATTTGCGACGACTGGTAAAAAACAAAAACCGGTCACGATTGCTATTGATATTATTAGATATTTCGAAAAATAATACTTCATAACCTACAATGATCTAAAGTAAAACAATTACAAAATCAATCCACAATTCCCCGCACACAATAGAGTACTAAACTCGCGCATTGTACACAATCGAGATTCGATAAATAACGCACGACTCTCCGCTCTGTCATTGCGAGGAGTAGCAACGACGCGGCAATCTAATCAACTGTCATTGCGAGGAGTAGCAACGACGTGGCAATCTAATCAACTGTCATTGCGAGGAGTAGCAACGACGTGGCAATCTAGTAAGAGAATATCTCTCCTCTGATTAGATTGCCACGCCACTGCTGTGGCTCGCAATGACACGACTACAAAAAACCCCGCCCACTCCGTTCGCTCGCAGTACGCGAGGCAACGGAACGGACGGGGGTTGGAGCAGACGCTATACTGCGCAGATGATCCCACTGTCGGGCAAGCGTCGCTGGCGTACGGCGAGGAACCGGAACTGGAAGCTTTTGTACCAGTCGTAGTCGATCCAGTGCAGGTCGAGGGCACTGCCGCGGCTATCATTACACAGATACGCGGCGACGCGTCTACCGTCCACGCGTGTCTCGGAGCCGAGAGCGGCGATGTAGTACTTCAGCTGCTCGTCGGGGTACACCTCGGCGAAACCGAGGAGCTCCTCGTAGAGCGCTGGCCGCAGACACTTGCGGTCCATCTCGGCCAGCACCTCGTCGGTAGACGCTTTACGGCCCATGTAAACGTACTCGAAGTCGAGCTCGCAATTCTCCTTCGAAACGACCTTGCAGCGCGCGATCGGATCGAAGCGCTTGCCCTTGTAGCCGGGGTAGACGTAAGCCGGGAACCGGCGCTTCAACTCCTCGAACTCGGGCTGGACGTAGGTGACCCACGCCGAGAACGGCGGCTTGCTAACAATCACTTCTTCGCTCATTTCTCAATCCTCCCTCACCAAGCAACGTTATCCACACGACGCGAACGGACCACCCGCTCACGTCATGACAATCAAAGCAAAATCAAAGGAGCGAATTCTAAATTTCATTTACCATAAATATGCTCTTTTGTCAATCATAAATAGTTTAGCCCAAAAACCTTTCAATAACTCAATATTTAAGCCATTTTTCTTTGTGTCGGGAAATATCTCACCCAATATTTCTCCCCTTTTCCCGGTACCAGGTACGTACCTGGTACGCTTTCAATGTTTCACGTGAAACATTCCTATCCTCCCTCTTAAGATAAGAGGAGTTTTTCGTAACTCCTCCTAACCTCCTCTTACCCTTCATGCCTGAGGCAGATCCGCCTTAGGCGGAAAGAGGAGGAACTTTGGGCTGTGAATAAGGTACCAGGTACGTACCTGGTAACTTTCAGGATGTTTCACGTGAAACATTTCAAACACAAAACACGCTAACAAACGGGTTATGAAGATTAGGGTACCAGGTACGTACCTGGTACCTTGTGAGTTATGAGTAGAAATATGAAGCGAAATATTTAGGATATGTGGACAATGTACCTGGTACGTACCTGGTACCTATTAATGTTTCACGTGAAACATTTCAAACACAAAACCCGCTTGTTAGCGGGTTTTGTATCTGGTGGACCTAGACAGAATCGAACTGTCGCCTCCGCAATGCGAATGCGGCGTAATGCCACTTTACTATAGGCCCCTGATAAAATGTTTCACGTGAAACATTCTTCTGGCCGAAATATCTAATTGTCTGATCCCGTCCCATCCTCCCTCTTGAGGTAAGAGGGAGTTAGAGGGAGTTA
>JBBTQP010000094.1:10516-19982 GCA_038065635.1 Patescibacteria group bacterium
TGTCTGATCCCGTCCCATCCTCCCTCTTGAGGTAAGAGGGAGTTAGAGGGAGTTATGAACCGTGAACAAATCCCATTCCAATTGGAATCGTATCATTCACTGTTCGTAACTCCTCCTAACCTCCTCTTACCCTAAGTGGAGGGATTTGGGGCTAAGGTACCATGTACGTACCTGGTACCTACCAAAATGTTTCACGTGAAACATTCTTCCTGCCATGACCTTTGCCCCCGGGAGGAATTGAACCACCATTTAGGGCTTAGGAGTCCCTCGTTCTATCCTTTGAACTACGGGAGCACGAACTCATAGGAGCACGGGACATGGTGGGATCGCTCTTGTGTCGTGAAATATCTAAATTGTCAATTTTCGCTTTACTTACTTACTTTTTTTTGCGTCGTTCAATAATAATGAAAAAAATAGTGATCGTCAACACAATGATTGACGAGATTTGATATTTCCTATAAATTACCAACTACAAATCAATCTATGCCAAACAAACCATCAGCTGCCAAAGAACTTCGCAAGGCGAAAAAGCGCACAGTGCTCAATCGCCGGACCGAATCGCACGTAAGAAATCTTTTTAAGATGACAATGGACTTGATTAAGGAAGGAAAAATGGAGGAAGCAAGTAAATTCGCGCAACGTTTTCAACAGGCAATCGATAAAGCCGTGAAGAATGAAGTGGAGTCGAAAAATAAAGCGAGCAGAAAAAAAAGCTCGTTGATGAAGGCGATGAAAAAGTCCGCCTAACAAAATATCCCCTGAAAAGGGGATTTTTGTTATTTCAAAATCATCAGCGCTTCAACGTCATCGCACAATCCGGAACGAGTTCCAACTAATGCACGCATTGATGCCGCGATTCGAGATTCGCTTTTTCCGATTTTTGCGTTACGTAATTTTGAAACTACAAACGGTTGAATGCCTGAAAAATCTCCGGACTTAATTCTCTCATACGATCGAAGTTGAAATAATAACGCGCTCACAAATCCGGTTTCCTTTGCCTCAGACGCCCACGATCGCCAACCGAGATTGTTTGCTATAGCGTTATCTACAATTCTAAAAATTGATTCTTCGCCGCTAAGACCAACGATTGATTGAGGATTTATGGCTTGTTTTTGTAATTCGTTTATCACGCACCAAGAATCACCGCCGCAACTGGAAGCGACTTTATCCGCAATCTGCTGTGACACTCCATACTTTGTCGCGTTTTCACGAACCCAGTTCCGGAATTCCGTTCCTTCGAGTAGGGGATAAGAAAAATAAAAAACTTTTGTGGTTTTTAATTTTTCTGTGACTGTTTTTGCCGGCGGCGTTTCTTCAACCGTTACCAAAATCGTCTGATCATTATCCGATGCGAGTCTGGAATCAAGTCTTGCGAGATCGGCTGCGGAAATTTTTTTCAACAAACCATCCGTGCGAATAAATTTCTTCGATGAAAAAAGTGACGCAGCGCCGAGTTTATTTAAAACGTCCGCGACTCCTTGAGATACGTCAATCCGTTCTGTCGATTGACCTGACAGATCAAATTTTTTGCGAAAAGCCGCCATCAATTCACGCGCCTTTTCTCTTGCGCGATACGAGTCCGGACCTGAACAGATAATTAACATTGACCAAGCTTAGCTCAAGCGTAAAAAAAGTGGGAGAGTGTAACTCTTGATAATTGATGCGATTTCGGCTAATGTCTTTTCGCCAAAGGAGGAATAGCATGGATCGACAACAGAAATCTCGTTCGTGGGGGACGATCGTAGCACTGTTCGTACTGGTCGCATTTCGCGACGCTTCGTTTCAAATGATCGCAGCGATCGCGATCTCGAGCTTCATCGTGGGGTTGATCGTGATCGGATCTGCCAAGCGAAGCTCCGGCAGGGCCGCGAGCTGCTACTACGACGAGTTTCACGGCATGTTCGTGGCCGCGCTACCGATCTGGTTCTTCGATCTGCGTGGGAATCTCCAATTCCTCGCGATCTTCATGGCTTTCCTGCTTTTCACCGTTTGTGATGAGCAGAAGCCCTGGCCAATCAACAAAACCGAGAAACGGTTCGCACGAAGCGCGTTCGGAATCATGGTGAACAACACCGTGGCCGGCGGCATGTCGGCCGTTCTACTCGGCGTCTTCATCGCGGCCTTCGGCCGCGCGTGACCGGCAAGCGACACAGCTGCCGGTTTTTTTATATGAACTGTTATCCCCTTGACACTTTTTCCAATCCATCGTATCGGTAGATATAGGTACGGACGAAAGTCCCACAACGAGGAGAGTGCAAAGTGAAAACAACTCAAGCGATATTCATGCTCTTGGCTCTGTACGTGATGTTCGGCATCGGTTGCGTCGATGAACGCGATGGGTCCGTCTGGTATGACGGCCGCGATTCCTCCGCGAACGTGACCAAGCGTCTTCCCGACGATCCGTCTCGAGACGTCCCGCACAAAAACATCGACATCCCTGATGAAGGAGGCACGTCATCGCAAACCGAAAGCGGGGACGATGAGGTAACCGAGGAATACGCGACCGATCTCCGTCTCACCGCCGGCTGTGAAGTCGATCCGCCGGAGATGGTGGTGGCGAACAACCATCAGCAAGTGTCGCTGTGCGAGCGAATCCTCGCGACGCCAATGATGGATCAAGACGGTGACTTCTTCGAGGTCGCGGCGAAGTTCTCTTGGACGGTTTCGAGCAAAACGGATCTACAAATCCACTGCTTGAACGGTCCGGACGACAACCTCTGTTGGCCGCTCTCGCAAGAAGACATCTTCGATAATCCGAACGGCCTCGAACCGTCGGCTCTCGTCACGGCATGCGCCATCAACGTATGCCCGAATCCCAAACCGCAAGACTGCAAAGACGCGATCTGCAAAAGCGTCACCGTGAAAGTCGCGGTCAACATCGAAGGTCCGTGGACGCTCATGGGCGCGACGCTGGATCCGGAAACCCATGCAAGCATCACGCAGAGCGGTAGAACGTTCGAGGATCAGGAAATCGGGGTCCAAGACGGATCCGTCAACGGCACAGGCGTCTACTTCGAATACGGAGACTATGCCTACTACGGAGCCGTCACAGAAGGTAGCCAAACCATGTCCGGCTACGTGATCGACCTCATCACGTCCAACTACACGGGCGAATGGTGGGCAGTCCGCCAGCTCTAGTTCTCGGGGCGATTCTCAATCGCCCCTCTTTTGCTTATATTGAACATTGTCGTTTTTCTGTCATTGCGAGCGCATATACTAAAAAGCGCGTGGCAATCTCATCAAAAAAAATATTTCCTTTTATAAGATTGCCACGTCGCCTGCTAGCTCCTCGCAATGACAGGAGGATGAGATTGCCACGTCGTTACTACTCCTCGCAATGACGCCATCACGCAGTAACAAGCACCATCTCCTCCCAATTCTTTCCCTCTTTCGCATCAACCACGAGCGGAACCCCTATCTTTTCCACTGTCTGCATTATTTCAACCATTGCTTTTGCAACCAACGCTACTTCTTTTTCCGGAACCTCGAAAACCAATTCATCGTGTACCTGAAGGAGTAGACGTGTTTGCGCGGATATTTTGGATAACTGTTTTGAAATCTCTATCATCGCCAACTTCAACACATCCGCGGACGTTCCCTGAACCGGCATGTTGATTGCCATGCGTTCCGCCGCCGATCGAATCTGTTGCATCGGAGAATTGATGTCGGAAATCGCGCGCCGTCGTCCGAACAAAGTTTCCACATATCCTCGCGCGTGAGCAAGCGTCTTCGTTTGTTCAATGTATTCGTGAATACCGGAATAAACGTGAAAATACTCGTCGATAAATCGTTTCGCTTCTTCAAATGAAATATCCGCGGACTTGGAAAGTCCCTGCGGTCCCTGTCCGTAGATGATTCCGAAATTGATCGCCTTCGCCGAACGCCGTTGTTCCTTGGTGACTTCTTCCAACGGCACATTCCAAATCGCCGCCGCCGTTGCCGTGTGAATATCCAGTCCCTTTTGAAACGCTTCGATCATCTTTTGATCCTTTGCCAGCGCTGCGACCACGCGTAATTCAATCTGCGAATAGTCGCACGAGAGAAGTTTGTATCCCTTTGCCGCGATAAAACCGCGCCGAATCTTTTTCCCAAGCTCCGTTCGTATCGGAATGTTTTGCATGTTCGGATTTTGCGATGACATCCGCCCTGTCGCGGCGCCGATCTGGTTGTACGTCGTATGAACGCGCCCGTCTTTATCCGCCAACGCCGGCAATGCTTCAACGTATGTCGATAAAAGTTTCGCGACCTCTCGAAACTCAGAAATCTTTTCGATGATCGGATGCGCGCCTTCCAATTTATCCAGCTCGGTCGCTGCCGTGGATATTCCAGTCTTCCCGCGTTTGATTCCTTTGGTGGGAATTTTCAACGTATCAAAAAGAACGTGCGCCAGTTGTTGCGGCGAGGCCGGATTAAATGATTCGCCCGCGAGTTTTTCCATTTCTTTTTCCAAACGAGCTCTTTCTTTTCTAAAATCCTCGGTCAACTTCTTGAAATACTCCCGATCTATCAAAATCCCATACTCCTCCATACGCGCCAAGATCGGAATGAGCGGCGCTTCGAACCGCAAAAAGAAATCGTTTATTTTTTTCGTCTCAAGATCCTCTCTAAGAATTGTCGAGAGAGATCTTATGGCATCAAGTTCCTGAATCGGACGATTCTCGGATTCGGAAAGTAGAATATCCACGCGCGCAGCGGCGAGTGAAAGCAAATCATGACGGCCTTCACCTCCAGACGAAAGCAAGGACGCGACTTCCACGTCAAAAGTTTCACCTTGAATTTCAAAACCGTTCTGCGCCGCCCAGTGAAACGCGGCTTTGAGATTATGACCAACCTTCTCTATCGAAGAATCCGCGAGCAACGACGCGATCTCATCATATGTCTTCTTCTCTTTAAGCTGACCTGTCGTGAGAACGAGCGACAGCTTGTTTGAACCGAGAGCCAAAGCCGGTACTTCCGAAAAAAGTGACGATTGCGTTACTTCCACAGGACGTAAAATCAAAGATTTTTCTTTTCTAGCCTCTGCCGCAAACTCTCCCACATCCGTCACAACAGACGTGGAATTATTTGATCGCATCTTCGTAGGGGCGGGGTTCTCCCGCTCTGCACCCGCATCCTTCCCCGTCTTCTCATCCCCACCAAGCGCCCTCGCCAACAAAGTCTTAAACCCAAAAGCCGTCAAAACTTTTCTCAATTCTCCCTCATCAACAATCCGCCGCGCCACGTCCTCGTCTTTTAATTTTACCGGAACGTCGTAGACGAGACGCACGAGCGGCAAAGTTTCGCGACCTTCCTTCTCACCGTCCACGAGCTTTTGTCTGACAGAAGGGGATAGCTGGCTTTTCGGATCGTGCGCCGCGCGAAAAATCCCGTCGAGATCGTGATACGCCACGAGCAAATCGGTCGCAGTTTTTTCTCCTATTCCAGAAACTCCTTTCAAATTATCGGACGGATCACCGCGCATGGCCTTAAAGTCCGCAATTTGATCCGGTGACAAGCCAGTCTCTTCTTTCAAAGTCTTTTCATCGTATGAAATAGTTTCGCTTACACCCTTCTTGAACGCGAGAACTCGGATGTGCGGCCCGATCACCTGCCAAACATCGCGATCGCTGGTAAGCAACGTGACCTCCGCGCCTTGTTTTGAAAGTCGCGCGGCAAATGTCGCAAGAAGATCGTCCGCCTCAAATCCCGGCGCTTCCACATTCGTTCCGCCAAACGCTGTAACGACTTCTTTCACGAGAGGAATCTGCGCGTAAAATTCATCCGGCTGCCGCTCGCGTTGCGCCTTGTATTCCGGTTTCGCCTTATGACGAAACGTAGGCTCCGGCGTGTCCCAACAAACCGCCAGATAGTCCGGATGTTCGCTCGCTAAAATTTTCAGCAACACGGACGTGAAACCGTAAACGGCATTAACCACCCTCCCATCCGGCGCCGTAAGAGGAGGAAGAGCGTGCCATGCGCGATGGATAAGCGCGTTAGCGTCAATGATAAGCGCTGTCTTTTTCACGGAGGATATCTTTGTCATGAAACAAAAGTACGGTGCAAAGGGAGAAAAGTCAAAAATGCTTCGTACTATTTCTTCTTTTCAATTCTACATGGTTCAATATCAGCAACATGCGATATTACAAAACTCATATCAACGCGCTGCCAGGCACGAACTGGAAAGAGGTAATGAAAAAAGCGTTTGGTGTATATCGTGATATCGTACGAAAAACGAAACGTCGTCCTTATGTTAGATCAGCATATTTTGATAAGCAAAAAATCTTTCTAGGAATATTCTGGCAACATTTACACGAAAAAAAGAACTTAAAGGATAAAACACGACGTCTCAAATATTTTCCTTGTGCAATTGAACTAATCAAAAAATCTCGTGTTGAACCGATATCAAAAGAAAATCCAAACCGTACAGGAGAAATCGTTCATCGCTTCGCTGGAAGCTCGCCAAACAATGAATTATTTTTCGTGCAAATTAAAGAAGTAAAACGAACTGGAGAAAAATGGCTCATCTCTGTATTTCCGCTTGACGATTGAAAAAGAAAAAGACCTTCCGCCAATTTGTGGTTTATCAACCACGGCCGAAAGCCTTTTTCATTAAAAGAATATCATAGAAACTAATCCTGTCAACTCCTAAACTTCTCGTTAAGATTTTGACTGAATAGCAGATTTTTGCAAACAAAAGAGCCGCATCTACGAGACACGACCCTTTTGTGGGTGCGTTGTAGACACGGCCGAGGGAACCCGAGGGAGCCAAGAGCTTGTCCGCCTTTGGCGGATCGAAACCGAGGCTCCCCCGAGTTCCAAGTACTCAATGCGTATACCGCCGACTTTTCCCGACCGAGATTATTCCCGATTTTGAGAGTTGTCGTTGATTGAAAGCGGCCTGCTGAAGCCCACAAAATGAGCCACAAAACGCCGCTTTCAACGGAAGTTTCTATTTCTCCGCCAAAGGCGGATGCGCCTCTGGCGCAAAAGAACGTAAATTTATATCATGTTTTCAAGAAAACGTCAAGGATACATTACAAAGAAAAAGCCGACAGGAGACCCTGTCGGCACGTAGGGGCGAACCAATGTGTTCGCCCTGGGCACACGCGTCGGTCAGCTGTGCAAGAGCGGCTGACCAGCGCCGTCCTTCGGTTCGAACCGAAGCTCTGCGAAATCAGTGCGCGGCAAGTAGCTCGCGATCATGTCGGTTCCTTTCACGACTCCGATCACCACTCGCCTGGTCTTCGTCATCTCTCCCAAGCGGAACTCCCTTCCTTGATCCTGAATGGTGATCTGTGCCTCGAACCCACCTTCGAAATGCGCGACGACGGAGACGGTACCTTGGCCAATGCTCGTGGGACGGCCGAGAGTGAGCATGTTGTCGTTCGTCATCTTGCCGTGCTTTTTCCAGATGGAATAGTCACCGATCCGCATCGGCTCTCGGAGCGCCACCGAGAGCGGCAGCGTGATGAGCTCATGCGAAGCGCCGTGGATATCCACGAACAACGCGAGCAGGAATCCTCCGTGTCTCGTGATGCATCGGATGCTACCGATGCCGTTCCCGCCAACCGGGTTCAATACGCTCGTCGTCTGCTTCGGCACGAATTTGTACTGAACCAGGCGTGAGTCTACCCGCGGGATCGGTGCGAACACGTCGGTCGTGGGCTTGCCGTTCCTGGCGTCCGGGACATTCGCGATTGCCCTCACGAACTCATCTATCCCGGTGAGACCGAGAATACCGGGTGTCCCCTCCACGAGGAACGACGCACCTGTGTTCTCGACGCAATAGATGAAATCGCTTCCGTTGTACGGCGGAAGTACGATCTGCTGCTCGGTCAGGTCGTCGAGACCCAACGTCAGCAAACCGAGGATGACCATGTTCGCGTCCAAATCGATCCCCATCCGGCTGATAACTTGCGCCGTCACGCCGAACTTCTTGATGAAGCTGGCAACCTCTCCCGGCGCCATGACATAGTCCTTGTTCAGGATGGCTGCATCAGCCGTGATCTTGTCCATTCCGTACCTCTTCGCCTCGACGAGGCGCTGCTCGTCAATCGGTTGTGGTTTAGAACGTGAAAAAAGAAAAGTGAAAGGAGCGAAAGACCCGTTCCAAACGGATCAAGGCCGCAATAATATAGAAAATTTTTTGAAAAGTCAAGGGGATATCGCTCAAACCGCATCAATTCTATAAACGATCCCTACATCAACTCCGAGATTCGACACTCTTCGCGCCTGACGTCGCAGCGATTGCAAATCCCATGCGGCTACAGCGAAGCCATTTTCGCGGAGCCATGTGACTCGGCGTTTATTCAAAATGTTATATGGAAAACCAACGCCCCAAACTCGAGCCGCCGTCAGCTTTTTCAAAAATGCGCGACGTCTAAGAGGCAACGGCCAGGTCCTCTGAAGAAAAAGCGTGCGAACGTCCGGAACTTCCTTCGCCGCAAGATTCAAGTCGCTAATCACAAAAGAAGAAATGATCGTGCGTCTGCGCAGTGCGGCGCTGGTATGAAGTTTTGTTATCAAAATTTGCAACGCCTTTCTATCCTTAACCTCAATATCAAATTGCGTAGGAGCTGGGATCGCGGCCGTTATTTCATTCAAAGTTGGGATGTTGCCTCGTCCACGAAGATCCACTTCGCCGAGATCTTTTGCCGTGAGATCGCGCACACGACGTGAGTCTCCTGCGACGCGATGTAGATTCTCATCGTGTATCACGACCGGAACTCCGTCTCGCGAAAGCCGTAGATCAAACTCGATAGCGTCCGCCCCCTGCATCACCGCGCGCCGAAACGCTTCAAGCGTATTCTCCGCAATACGCCTGTCATGAAATCCCCGATGCGCGATGAGTAGCATGTCTAGTTAAAGAAATGGGATCTGATTCCGTTCCGTCCTTCACGAAATAACCCCTCCTAACCTCCCCTTACATTTGTATAATTAAGGGGAGGGATTAAACACGAAAACCACACTTGATTATAATATTGGAGGCGTGGGCGGGAATCGAACCCGCGAATAGGGGTTTTGCAGACCCCTGCCTTACCACTTGGCTACCACGCCATGCCGATGCGGATGGTATCAACGAAAATACTGCTTGGGAAGGGCGTATTACCTCCTCTTAGAGTAAAAGGAGGTTGGAGGAGTTACTCCCAGAATTTAAAAGACCCCACTTCTCGCGAGAAGTGGGGCCGGAGTGCCGAGTACCCAAGGTTCCAAGAGCCGTTTTTTCAGCCATAGGCTGATCAGCCTCTGGCTGAAAGGGCCGAGTGACCGAGGGTCTCCCGCGCAACGGGATCCCGTTGCGCGGGACAAGGTCTACTTGCGGACGAACAGGAACCGGAAGTCGGAGTACCACTCGCGGTCGAACCAGCGGTAGTCGAAGATGCGCCTGCCGGAACCGCTGCACAGCACCGCGACGCCACGGAGGTCACCGTACATCGTGGACGAGCCGAGGGCGACGATCCAGAACTGGCGCTGCAGCTCGGGGTTG
>JBBTQP010000095.1:0-6039 GCA_038065635.1 Patescibacteria group bacterium
ATCGGGCTTCCGAGTCGCGCGACTACGAGCGAGTTTGGCGCGTCGGATGAGACGGCGACGATTCCGTATGTTCCGCGAACTTTTTTCAAAACCTCGCGCAATGACGCGGCGAGATCTCCGGATTCTAAAAATGTTTCTTCAAGAAGATGAGCGAGAACTTCGGTGTCCGTATCGGACGCTATGATATGACCTCGCTCACGCAGTCCGGACCGCAACTCCGCATAATTTTCGATTATACCGTTGTGGACAACCGCGATCCGTCCTTTGCAATCACAATGCGGATGCGCGTTCTTTTCCACCGGCGGCCCGTGAGTCGCCCACCGCGTATGCGCGATTCCAATGGTTCCACCAATCTCGCGCTCGCCGATCTTATCTTCCAAAGCCGCAATGCGACCTGCGGCGCGTACCGTCGTGAGTAATCCGCCGTCTATTACCGCAACGCCGGACGAGTCATACCCGCGATATTCCAACCGATGCAACCCGTCCAACAAGACAGGCAAAGCGCGACGATTACCGATGTAGCCGATGATTCCACACATATTATATATCCCCCTTCTTACGAAGGAGGGATTAGGGGATGTCCCTCCTACGATACGGGCTCAGACCCCCTCTAACTCCCCCTTCGCAAGGGGGAGGTCTCCCCTGCATCCCCCTCCCTCTCAACTCCCTATGATACTTAATCGCAAACCTATGTGCCTCATCGCGAAGCGCGACCAGTAGATTCTTATGCTTCTCGCACACCGCGCAGATTTCTAGATTGTTCGGGTCGCAGATTAGTTCGTCTTTTTTTCTTGATGGGCCTTTGGCGAGACCAACAACAGGGATTCCGAGTTCAAGTTCGCGGATCACTTGCGTTGCCGCGTTCACTTGCGGCCAACCGCCGTCGATCAGGATGAGATCCGGGTGTCGCCAATTCCTCCCCCTTGCGAAGGGGGAGTTAGAGGGGGTCTGTCTGCGGAAACGTCTCATCAGCGTCTCACGAATGCTTGCGACGTCGTTCGAACCTACGACGGATTTTATGCGAAACTTGCGATATTCCGCCTTTGCCGGAGCTCCGTTCTCGAAAACGACCATTGACGCGACCGACGAGGTGCCGGAGATATTTGAGATATCATATCCCTCGACGCGGCCAAAAATCATGATAGACGTCTCCCCTTCTCGAATCTTATCAACGTCGT
This sequence comes from Patescibacteria group bacterium, assembly GCA_038065635.1. Classification (GTDB taxonomy): domain Bacteria; phylum Patescibacteriota; class Patescibacteriia; order 2-12-FULL-60-25; family 2-12-FULL-60-25; genus JAHJFW01. Next base: position 1,179 of record JBBTQP010000095.1, read on the forward strand.
CATCCTCGCGTTTCAAAATTGCAATATCTTGAATGTGCTCAAGAAAAAAGATTTTATTGCGAAGAGCCGCCGCTTCCTCAAATCGCTTTTCCTTTGCCGCGACTTTCATATCCTTTTTATACTGCTTGAGAATATCGTCCTTCTTCCCTTCGAAGAACTTGATGAGATCGCGGATGATTTTTCCGTAGTCTTTTTTTGAAATCGCACCGATGCAGACTCCCGGACACAGTTTCAAATGATGATAGAAGCACGCACGTTTTTGTCCGGGTTCACAAACGGACCACGGAAACGCCTTGCGGATTAGATCCAGCGCGGCGCGAAGCGAACGCGGCGACGTGTACGGCCCGAAAACCGCTTTGTATTTTTTCCGAGCGTCATCGCCAAGATCGGATCCGCGAACCAAAAGCGGTTTTGGAAAATCTTCTTTCGTGATGACGAGATAGAGAAAGCTCTTGTTGTCCTTGTCCTTTATGTTGTACGGCGGAAAATAATATTTGATGAGATTAGCTTCCAAAATCAACGCCTCAATAGCCGTCGGTTTTTGAATGTAGTCAATGTGGCGAATCTCACTCACCATCTGCGCGATCCGCGCGTCTTGCGGACGTTGAAAGTAAGACGAGACTCGGCGCTTGAGAGATGATGCTTTGCCGACGTATATGACCTTTCCCGCCGCGTTTTTCATAAGATAAACCCCCGGAAAATTAGGCAATTCGCCGCCTTTGATCTTCACACCACGAGGAAATTTCATGCATTACATCCTAACACAAAACCCTGTGGATAACGTACCAGGTACGTACCTGGTACCATGATACTAAATGAAATACTCGCTTGAACATGTGAGCAAAACCTATCGCACCTGGGGGAGACGTCCTTTTTTATACAAAATCGCGTGCGTTATCACGTTTTTAGGAAGAGAAAACGAACTGCGGCGATCGGCGGTTAAAGCTCTGGAACTGGAAAAGGGCGATACGGTTTTAGATCTTGCGTGCGGCACTGGCTTAAATCACGAATTTTTGGAAGATGCCGTGGGATCAAGCGGAAAAATCATCGCTTTTGATTATTCAAACGAGATGCTCCAAGCGGCCAAGCGGCAAGCCGAAAAAAACGGCTGGAACAACATCACATTCATACAAGGAGACGCGGCGCGGCTGTCACTCGACGCGAAAGTGGACGGCGTGCTTTCAACTTTGGGCATCAGCGCCATACCGCAACATGAAGAAGCCCTAATAAAAGCCGTCGCCGCTCTAAAAGAAAACAAGAGGATTTCAATACTGGACGCGCGGCTTCCATCCGGATTTTGGAGCATTTTTAATCCGCTTATCGCTTTCATTTATAAACACTGGGCAAGCTGGGACTACACAAAAAACATACCGGATGATTTGAAGCGATTGATTCCCGGCGTGCAAACAAATTTTTTTAATAGCGGTTCGATTTATATTTCTTTTGGGCCGTCCGTGGAACGATAGGGTACCGTAATCGTACCTTGGTATATAATGAGATCCTATTCCCTGTCATTGCGAGGAGTAGCAACGACGTGGCAATCTAGTAAGAAGAAATATTTCCTTAAATTAGATTGCCGCGCTTCGTCGGACTACGCTCGCAATGACGGATGATAAAATTGCCGCGCCCCTGATGTGGCTCGCAATGACTATAAAACATGACCGGACATCCATACAACGAATTCAATAAACATGGCGACCACTATGACGCTATCGTGATTGGATCCGGAATCGGAGGTCTTTCGGTCGCGGCGTTACTCGCTCGCGCGGGTAAAAAGGTTTTGGTTTTGGAAAGGCACTATGTTATTGGCGGATTTACTCATACGTTTCAGCGGCATGGTTATTCGTGGGATGTGGGACTTCATTATGTTGGACAGGTTCATATCAAAGGGACTCTGATAAATAAAACTTTCCGCTACATCAGCAATGAAAAACTGAAATGGGCGCCGCTGGACGACATATATGACCGAGCGGTTTTCGGCGATGAGAAATTTAATTTCGTGCGCGGTCGGGAAAACTTGCGAACCGCGTTGAAAAAGTTTTTTCCTGATCAGAAAGATCATGAGTCGATTGACGATTATTTCGCATTGCTTAAAAAAATGGAGAAGATCGGCGCCGGATTCTATATCGAAAAAATCCTTCCGCCGTTTCTAACAAAACTCATCGGTCCGCTTTTGCGCCGCAAATCTCTCAAATACTCGGATCAAACCACGCTATCCGTACTTCAAACTTTGACTTACAATAAAAAACTTATCGGCGTTTTGACAGCGCAGTACGGCGACTACGGACTCAAGCCTTCGAAAAGCAGTTTCTATATGCACGCCATGCTCGCCAACCACTACATGGACGGCGCAGGATATCCGGTCGGTGGCGCTGGAAGTATCGCGAAGACGATCGTGCCGGTGATAGAGAAAAACGGAGGCAATGTTCTATTCAGCGCGGAAGTAAAAGAGATCCTCGTGCAAGACAATAAAGCGATCGGGGTTGAAATGGCTGACGGCAAAAAAATCCATGCGGACTGCGTGATTAGCGACGCCGGAGTTCGCAATACTTTCACGCGATTATTGCCGCAAGAAGTAGTAAAACAACACGGATTCAAAGAGCTGCTCAAGGGTCTAGAACCCGCGGCCGCGCACATCGGAATGTATCTCGGACTTAACGGTTCATCCGAAGAATTAAAGTTGCCGCGATGTAACTACTGGGTTTTTCCAGCGGAATACGATCACGAATTGAATCAGAAGCGCTACACGGACATCAATAGCGACTTGCCCGTGGCATACATCTCTTTTCCATCCGCAAAAGATCCTGATTGGGCAAAGACGCATCCAGGAAAATCAACAGCCGAAATAGTGATCATCGTGCCTTTTGAATGGTTTTCAAAATGGGAAAACACGGCTTGGAAAAAGCGCGGCGAGGATTATGAGTTGCTAAAACAAAACGTCGCCAAGCAAATGCTCGAAACCCTTTATCGCGTGGAACCGCAACTACAAGGCAAGGTTGATTACTTTGACGTGTCCACTCCTCTTTCTACAAAACATTTCTCAAACCACCAACGCGGCGAAATCTACGGCATCGCTCACTCGCCAAAACGTTTTCGACAAGACTTCTTGAAACCGAGAACTCCGATCAATAATCTTTTCTTGACTGGACAGGACGTGATGACTGCCGGAATCGCCGGCGGACTCATGGGCGGCGTTCTATGTGCGACTTCGGTTTTGAAACGAAACGTAATTCGAACGATCCAACGCGCCATAAAATGAAAAACGATAAACGTATCCGAATCGGGATCATTGGCGCAGGACCGGCAGGGCTTACGGCGGCGGAAACTTTGCGAGACAAAGGATATTCGGACGTTACGCTGTTGGAAAAACAAAATCATTCCGGCGGAAAATGCCGCTCCTTCAGGCACGCCGGATTTTCTTACGAACTTGGCGCAGGAATTGTTTCCGGAAATAACCACACGGTTTTGAATTTGGTGGACAAATACGGAATAAAAACAGAACGAACCGAAACTTCTTCGGTCATGATAATGGATTCCAAAACCGGCAAACCGCTCAATCCGCCCGGTTGGATGGAAAAATTGGCGCTTATTTATCAGTTGGTTTTCAAATACAGAAAACTCGTTTCGCGTTTTCGCGCGATCGCGGAGCCCGGCTGGTCAAAAATTGATCGCGAACTGTGCGTTCCTTTTTCGCAATGGGCCGATAAAAAAGGAATCGATCTTATTACGAAAGAACTGGCAAAATATTTTACGGGGTTCGGTTACGGATATTTTGACGAAATTCCTGCGGCATACGTTTTGAAATACTACTCGTTGGAAACAAGCAACGCCTTTTTACACAAAGCCATCTACAAATTTCCAGACGGCATCCAAGGGCTTTGGAACACCGTGGCGAAAACCCACCGCATTTTATACGACACCACGATCAAACAAATCGAACGCGACAAAACTGTTACCATCACTACGGATGCGGAACGATTACGGTTTGACGCGCTCATCATAACCTCGCCTTTGGACGAAGCGTTGAATTTTTTGGATGCAAGCTCCGAGGAAACGTCATTGTTCTCAAAAATCATTTATTACGACTATCGCGACTACGCCTGTACGGTCACCGGATTCCCAAAAATAACCGGCTTCATTCCCGGCAATTTCGTATCCGCGCGTTCCGGTTATCCTGTTTTTTGGTACAAACGTTATCCCGACGATGATTATTATACATTCTATGTTATCTGCGACTGGAAAATATCTGATGATGAAGTGAAAAAAAATATCCAACAAATCGTTCGCCCGCTTGGTGGGAAAGTCACCCGTTTTGAAGAAGCGGTTCGTTGGAAATATTTTCCGCATGTATCGCCGGAAGAAATGCGCGACGGATATTTTGACAAGTTGGAAAACCTGCAAGGAAAAAATCGCACATTCTACGCCGGAGAACTCCCGAACTTCAGCACCGTGGATCAAAGCGCGTCGTACGCGAAGAAATTGGTGGAACGATTTTTCTGATCCTCCCCCTTACGAAGGGGGAGTTACCTGCCTGTCGGCAGACAGGGAGGGGGTTACTCCCCGCATTCGATTTTCCGACGTCCGACGTCGGAAAATTAAAAGACCCCGCCGACTCCGTATCCTCGCAGTTTGCAAGATATCGGAGCGGACGGGGTCCAGAGGGCCGAGTGACCGAGGGTCCAAGGTCTACTTGCGGACGAACAGGAACCGGACGCCGGAGTACCACTCGAAGTCGAACCAGCCGGCGCCGAAGACGCGCCTGCCGGAACCGCTGAGCAGCACCGCGACGCAACGGTCGTCACCGTGCATCGTGGACGAGCCGAGGGCGACGATCCAGAACTGGCGCTGCAGCTCGGGGTTG
>JBBTQP010000096.1:0-17033 GCA_038065635.1 Patescibacteria group bacterium
GAGATTGACTCCTGGGGATAACTTTTTTGCACGAATAGCCAGTCCGCAGACTACCGCCAGCTGGTTTATTGAATAACCCGGAATCGTAAAAGGCGGTACGGCGAGCGCGGTTTCTATTTCGAGCGAGGTTTTCAATTCCTCGATAATTCCGGGCGTCGCGCTTGATCCGCCGGCAACGAATACCCTAGTCAATGTTACGTTTTTTTGACGTAAGAGGTGGTTTTTTGCACGTTGAAACTCTTCTACGATAGGTTTCATTGTTTCTCGCATAGCTTCGGCGGCGGATGCATCGGAAAAACCTTTTTCGCGTTTAAGTTTTTCCGCTGTCGCAGCATCAACTTTGTTTGCGGATGCTATTGCATCGGTCAACGCTTGTCCGGCAATCGGACTGTCTATCGTCAGTCTCATCCCAAGTCGGCTTATGAACGCGATGATCGTGCTTCGACCACCAATATCGATGACCGATATCAATTCGTTTGGTTTTAATTTGATCCGATCGACGACCGCGCGCGAAAGAGAAAGCGACTCCGGTTCCAGAATTGTAAGTTCCAGTCCGGCAAGAGCGCACGTGTGATCGTATGCTTGGACAAGGTCTTTTTTGGCTGCCGCGAACATTACGGATGTAAGTTCGGCGGTTTTCGACCTAACCACGAAATCCCATGTCAGTTCTTCCAGATTGAAAGGAACGGTTACGGCTGCTAGTTTTTGTATCGTGTCGCGATAATTTTTTTCTTTCACCGTTTCAAATTCAAAAAGATGCGTCACTGATTTTGTGTCGGGTAGACATGCTACGACTTTTTTCGTACTCGGTTTATTCGGACGGCAAGCGTCAACAGCCGAACGAATAGCTTCGGCGAGTTTGGCTTGATCAAGAATCAGCCCCTCTTTTACGATCCCTTCGGCGAGGTCAATGCGCGCAAAGGCGCGGACGTTTCCGTTTTTTAAACCTCTGACTTCGAGAATTTGAATATCCGTGTCGGAAATATCCAGAGCGAACGCCTGAGGCGTACCGATTAGTTTTTTTAAGATGGACATATTTTGTCAAAAACCGACCACGTCTTCCCACGAAGAAATAATCATCGTCGGATTCACTTTAGTAATTTGTATTTTGATTTTGCGAGTGTATCCGGATACGGTGCTTGTAGCTTGAACTGTTCTATTGGTTCCTCCGATGCCTGAGACGTTCATTATATAACAAGTGTCGCCGCCGACATTAATCAGTTGATTTCCTGTGTATACCGTCGTTTCTTTTAGTTGATTCAGCGCGTAATCAGCGCATGCGCTTACGGCGGCTTGAGCACGAGCTTGTTTGTCTATGGAAACGTCGGTTTTGGCGACCCCGGAAGATCGTAAAAGTATTCCAGCCCCTATAACAAGAAGAATCGCCTCGATTAGAATGATGCTTATCAGCGCAATGTATCCTCGTAGGAGTTTCATAATCATTTACGCACCGTTGCCGTCGCACGGAAGATTTCGTCGAAAGCCAGATCCGGATCTTCTTCAGGGTTTGTCGAGCTCACGTACATTTCGATACGGATAGCCGTTGACGTAGCAGTTCCGCTAACGTTAGTGAAACGCAGCGTACGCACAGTAACCTCGTCGGCCATAAGCGAGGTCGTAGGCGAAGATCCTTCTTTGATATTTACAGTGCCGTTAGCGACGAAGAACGACGTAGGAGTCGTTGAAGTTGACGATGTCTGCATCGTCAATGTCGTACTACTCGCTCCGTAAGCGGGAGCGGTAACGGATTGCGCGTTTGAAATTGCTTGCGTCATTGCGGCTAACGCGTAACGGCCGTTTTGCCCCACGTCCTCTATGGCTTGGAGTTTTTCTTTTCCTTGCAGGACAGTGAATAACACGTTCGTCGCGACAAGAAGCAGTGTCGCTGAGATGGCGATGTAAATAAGATATTCAACCAAAGTAAATCCAGCTTGTTTGTTTGAGTGAATCATTTCGTTCCGACTTGAAGAATATAAAGACCGGCTGTAGCGCTTTGCGTTGAAACGTACGCGTAAAGTCCGGATTGCGACAGGGAGATATCCGTAGCGGTTCCGGCAAGGTTGAATGTTCCGTAGATCAGAGGGATTGTCGGATTTGTGACGTCCAAGGTTATGAATTCCGCCGTGCTTGAGGCGGTCGCGAGGAATACGAGGTTGTTGAAAACGCGCACCTTGTTTACGTTCGCGTTGATTTCAAAAGAACCGATGACGGAAGGATGCGCTGGGTCGCTAACGCTGAACACGAAAAATTCCGGTTGGTCGCTGTTTTGTTCCGTTCCGCCGAACGCCAAGGTGCCTGATACCGCCACGGTTCTCAATTCCTCGTTTAGATTGACTGACCCAACGACGCTCATGGTCGAAGGATCGGCGACGTTCACGATTTGAAGTTCTTTCGAGCTATTTTCCGAACCTATGAATGAGTATGGGGTGGCGCCGTTTTTCACGGCGATAGCGTAGATATCATCTCCAGTGTTGATTGATCCCAGTTCTTGCGGACTTGCCGCGTTTGTCGTGTCGTAAATGAAATATGTCGCCTGATTACCGACTTCGTCGCGACCGAGGTGAACTATGGTACCGCTTGCAAAAACGGCGTTCATCTCTTCATTCGCCGTCATTTTGATCGATCCGATCTCGTAAGGATTCGTCGGATTCGACACGTCGATGATTTTAGTTTCCGCCGGCTTGCTGTCTCCTGCGATGTAGACTCGATTATCGTAAGCGTCCAACACGAATAGGTTCATACCGGTTTCCGTACCGCCCCGATATACGGGGGATATTGGATTTGAAATATCGAAGATTTGCAGTTCGGTTCCTGCGGCATTGAGCGGAGTTGTCACGTAAAGGTAATCTCCATAAACGTCCACTGCGTTTGCCGCAATGTTCGTGAGGGTGCTCGACGACACGATCTCCGGATCCGCCCAGGTCGCAGGGGAGACTCGTCGCCAATTTGTTATCACGGCGGTTGAAACCACGGTTTCCGTCCTAGTCGGACTAAAAAGCCAGCTGACCGTAGAGGTGACATACAGCGTATTAGAGTCCGGCGCGGATACCAGCAGTGTACGCGTATATCCTTCCTGAGCGTCGCTGCTTCCGGAAAATGTCCATCTCCCTCCGGAAATCAGCAATCCGTGCGTACCTGTGGCAACCGAATCAAACGAACGGTCGCGCATGGAGCGAATCGCTTCTATGCCTTCTTCGGCAAGCGCATTCGCTTTTGCGCGCTCAAGACTTTTTCTTTGCGAAACGTTCGCATCTAGATAAAGGACACCGATGGTCACTACGCCAAACAAAAACACCGTGATTGCGAGCATTATCTCAATCAAGCTCTGTCCCTTGAGGACGCGCGGTCTTTGCATAAGGCGAATTGTAGCATGCGAACACAGCGCTTCACTATCCCCATCATGTCATTCCCGCGTAGGCGGGAATCCAGATTAAAAGGAATAATTCACTTTGTATCCTGGATCCCCGTCTGCACGGGGATGACATTGTGTTTATTCCAATTCGATCGTTCCTTGGCGGTTTATGCTCACGACCGACGTCAGCGCGCCGAAGGAAACGGTCCACGCGCCATCCACCGTAGACGTTCCGTAGAGTCGTGAAAAAACTGTTTCAGTCGAAGACGCGGAGATTGTAACAGTGGAAGGATACTCGATCACTTCGTCTTCGGATGCGTTTCGCGCGGCGTACGAGTTTCCCTGAAATAGCACGAGCGAGCTTGACGCGCTTACGATTTTTACGCCGTATGCGGCGTCGCCGCGTCCGGTTTGCGCGTAGGTTCTGGCGCGGCGAAGAGTTTCAACAAGAGTGCGCGAGGTATCGTCAACGAGCGTATTGCGGTATAGGCGGAAACCCATCGGAATAAGAAGAGAGAACGTGGAGACGAACAGCACCATGACGAGCAGGATCTCCGTAAGAGTGAATCCATTGCGGCGGTTTTTATTTCGAGATTCCGGATGTGAGTTCATAGATTGGAGAGATAACGGCAAGAGCGATGAATGCAACCGCGATACCTATGAATATCAGCATAATGGGTTCGATGAGAGTCGGAAGCTGTTTGGTTTGCGAATCCACTTCGTTTTCGAAATATAAAGCCAAATAAGAGAATGTCTCCTCAAGTTTTCCGCTCTGTTCGCCGACGGCGATGAGCGCGATTACGTTTTTCGGAAAAAGTTTCGGATAAGCGCCGAGGATCGTTGCGAGTGGTACGCCGGCCGATAGGCGAGTCATCGCGTCTTTTAGCGCTTGCTGATAACGAACGTTCGTTACGGCTTGTGCAGTCGCCGCCAGAGTTTCTTTTATCGTCAGACCGCTTCTAAATAATGTACCGAAAATTTGATTGAAAAGTGAGAGTTGGTAATTGCGAAATAGTTTTCCGAAAAATGGCATGCGGACAGAGATGGTGTGATAAATCCAGCGGAAAGCGGGTATTCTTCCGGAAAGAATAAATAGCACGATCAAAACGGTTCCCCCTCCAAGCGCTATAATTCCGCTGTCACGGACGAAAACGGAAATGCCTAGTAGGATTTTTGTCGCGAGCGGCAACTCGATATCAACGGACTTGAAAAGCGGAATCAGTTTTGGAAGTACGAAAATAGAAATTCCCCCGCCCATAAAAAAGGTGAGCGCCAGCACGATTTTCGGATAAAGCAGCGCGGCGTTTATTTTTGATTTTAGTTCTTTGTTGTGCGTCATTATGTCCGCCAGATATTTCAGGTTCACGTCCAGCGTTCCGTTAATTTCTCCGGCGCGGATAATGTTGAGAGCCATTTCGCCTATGTCCTCTTTATAGGATTCAAGGGCCTTTGAAAGAGTACTCCCGTGTTCAAGCTGCGTTTTTATATCAAGCAAAAATGCGTTGAAAGACTTGCTTCGCGATTGCTGAATAAGAACAACCATGGCTTCGTTCAGCGGGATTCCGCTTTTAACCATCAATGCGACGTTTTTGAAAAAATCAACAAGTTCTTTTTTGAAGTTCGATCTCGCGAAGAAATTCATTCTCATAACATCATGCCTTTGTGACGCGGATTATTTCTTCCAGCGTCGTGAGTCCTTTGAAAACTTTCAACACGCCGTCCTCAATCATCGTACGCATTCCAAGCTCTTTCGCTTTTCGTCGTATTTCATCCGAACTGACTTTATTAACGATGAGAGGCCGTATCTCCTCCGTCACCTCCATTATTTCGAAGATTCCGACGCGACTCGTGTAACCGGTATTTCGGCACGTCGCGCAACCTTTGCCGTGATATAGACGCACGTTGTTCATGTCTTCCTCTCCGCTCATGGTTTGAACAAGTTTGAGTAGAAGTGGGTCGTTGTTCAATTCTTCTTGCAGGTCTTTGCTTGGCGTGTAACTTTCAAGACAGTCGGGACAGACGCGGCGCACGAGACGTTGCCCGATGATGACGTTGACGGACGAAGCGATAAGGAACGGTTCCACGTGCATGTCGAAAAGCCGCGGGAACGCGGTTGAAGCGTCGTTAGTATGCAGCGTCGTTAGCATCAGGTGGCCTGTCAAAGCGGCGTTAATCGAAATGGCCGCGGTTTCAGGGTCACGAACCTCACCGACCATGACGATGTCCGGGTCTTGGCGCAGGATCGACCGCAAACCGGCTTCGAACGTGAGGTTTGTTGCGGGGTTTACCTGGATTTGTCTGATGCCGCGTATGCTGTATTCCACCGGATCTTCGATGGTAATGATGTTGACGTCCGGTTGGTTTAAGATATTCAAAACCGCATACAGAGTGGTTGTTTTTCCGGAACCGGTCGGTCCTACAACTACGATCATGCCGTATGGAAGCTCGGAAGCGTGTTTTACTTTTGCGAAGTCGTCTTCCAGCAAGCCGAGATCTTCGAGACGCAGTCTTTGAAAACCTTCCGAAAGAAGACGCATGACGATGTTTTCTCCGTGCGTGATCGGCAAAATTGAAACGCGGAGGTTAACGCGGCCGTCTGAAAATTTCATTTCAAAACGTCCGTCCTGCGCTTGAGCGTGTTCGTCCGTTCGCAGTCTCGATAGGATTTTTATTCTGAATACGACCTTATCGTGCGACGATTTTGGATATCGTAGAACTTCGTGAAGGTCTCCGTGAACTCGTAAACGCACCACGATACTGTCCTCTTCCGGCTCTATGTGAATATCCGATGCCGCGCTGCGATAGGCGGCTTCTACCAAAATGTTTACCAGTTTTACAACATCCTCTTCTTGCGGTTGTTTCGCCATTCGCGCCACCAATATACGCGCTTGTTCCATGATGTCTTTTTGGTAGCCCTTGAAAGCGGAAGAAAGACCGGCGTGCGACGTTCGAATCGCCTCGATCGGAGAGCCGAGGGTTTTTTGCAAAAGTGAAATCAGGTCGTAATCGTCGGGATCAAGCATCGCGACATAAATTTTTTCCGGAGTTTTTTTGTATGCAACGACGTTTTGCGCGTGCGCCACGCTTTCCGGAATGAGGAACAGCACGGACGGGTCTATTCGTTCTTTCGACAGATTTACGAACTTCGATCCTTCTTCTTCCGTGATGAGCGAGAGCGCCTGATCTTCGGAAAGAAGGCCCAGATCTATAACCGCGTCAATTAGAGGTATTTTTTTGTTAGCCGAAACTTCTTTTGCATGCCCAAGATCCACCTTGTTAAGGAATTCTCCATCGATAAGCAGTTGTTCGACCTGCGATTCTTGGAGCGGCATGGGACTTTATGCGATTTGTTTTTTTACTTCGTCTACGATTTGCTGGAGCGTGTAATTGGCTTTGATGAGATATGTATCGACACCAAGGGTTTTTACTTGTTCGATGTCCGATTCTTGGCCAAGGTTGGACAGCACCATTATTGGCATGAGTTTTTTTTCACCGTCCTTGTTGATTTCTTTCAGAACTTCAAAACCGCTTTTTTTAGGCATAACCAGATCCAGCAGCATGAGGTTCGCCTTGCTGTCTTTATATTTCGCAAGTGCCTCATAACCGTCAACAGCCGTAATAATGTTATAACCGGCTTTTTTTAGCTTTAAAGTCAGGGTTTTTAAAAGAAAACGGTCGTCCTCGGCGATAAGTATTGTTTTGACCGTGGCTACAGGTTGATTTTTAGGCATATTCGACGCCATTGTAACGCGTTTGTTCGGAATAAACAAAGTCCGTTCGCAAACTAAAATGTCATTCCGACCGAGGAGGCTTTCGCGACGAGCGGAGGAATCCCTTGCTTTGCGGTTTAAGGGATCCCTCCGCTACGGTCGGGATGACAGTCTGTGATTGATAACTTGATTTTTTCATGGTAGCTTTCGCGCCATGAATGCGCCAAGATACCACCTTATTACCTACGGTTGCCAGATGAATAAGAACGATACGGAGCGTATTGCGCGTCTGCTTTCGGATTTGGGATTTAAGGAAACCGATGTTGAAGAAGATGCGGATTTGATCCTTCTTAATACCTGTTCCGTTCGTCAGACCGCGGAGAATCGAGTGTATGGAAAGATGAAGGACTTTATAGATCTCAAGTCTCGAAGACCGGAGGTTATTGTGGCAATAACCGGTTGTATGGCGGGACGCGACAAAAATGGCGAACTTCGCAGAAGGTTGTTTGCGGCGGATTTGTTTTTTCCGACTTCGGAGATGGTGAAATTGCCGCGATGGATTGCGGAGTTGCGTCCAGAGTTGGTGAATACGACGGATGCCATAACGGATTATCTAAAAATTTTTCCACTGAGATCTCCGAGTGCGCAAGCGTTCGTGTCCATACAAACTGGTTGCAACAAATTTTGTACGTACTGCGTTGTTCCGTACGCGCGAGGGCTTGAGAGGAATCGTCCGACATCGGATGTTATCGCGGAGATTAAAAATTGCGCGGAACGAGGCGTGAAAGAGATTACGTTTCTTGGGCAGACAGTCAATTCGTATCGCGCTTCGGATCCCGAATCGTTTTCTCGCGCAAATCCATACGTCGCGTCGGCGGAAAAACAGGGACGTTTTTGGAATCATTTTGCCGCGTTGCTGTGGGAGGCGAATGAAACGCAGGGGATTGAGCGCGTGAATTGGACGGCGCCGCATCCGAACTCTATGACGGACGACGTGATTGACGCGCTCGCGCTTCCGAAACAAGTAAACTTTTTGCATCTTCCGGTTCAATCCGGTTCGAACGATGTTTTGTTTCGCATGAATCGAAAGTACACGCGCGAAGATTTTTTGCGCGTGATCCAGAAGGTTAAATCTGCGCGGCCCGGGATAGCTATCGGAACGGATATCATAGTCGGATTTTCCGGCGAGACGGAAAAGGATTTTGAAGATACAGTTTCGCTTTATCGCGAGGTTGATTTTGATATTTCATATACCGCTCAATACAGTCCGAGAACTGGAACGTTGGCGAATAAACTTTTTGCAGACGACGTGTCTCGCGAAGAGAAAAGGCGGCGTTGGGATTTTATGCAAACGCTGATGAAAAAAATTACGCTTCGAAAAAACCAGGCGCTTATCGAAAGGGAAGTGTCCGTACTCGTCGACCGCGTTGAAAACGGTTGGGCAATAGGTAATTCTAGCGAGATGAAGGTGTGTAAATTCAAGTGTTCAGATCCCGGTATTATTGGTACGATAGTAGCGGTAACGGTAGAAACAGCACTTGAATGGCAATTACTCTCATACCCCGTGTCGTGTGCATCGTAGGTCCGACGTCATCCGGAAAAACCGCGTTGAGTCTTCGTCTCGCTGAAAAGTTCGACGGAGAAATTATTAACGCGGATGCGAGACAGTGCTACACGGATTTTGATATTGGGACAGGGAAGCCGGTTGGAAAGAAGGGGGAGTATGAGGGCAGACGTTCGTACATCGTAAAAGGAATTCCTCACTATTTGATGGATTTTTTGCCGCCAGAGCAGGTTTATACTGTCGCGGAATGGCGCAAGGCGGCCATGAGGGCGATCAAAGGAATAACGGAAAGAAAACACCTTCCGATCGTTGTTGGAGGAACAGGATTATACATAAAAGCTCTAGTTGACAATCTTTCATTTCCAAAAGTTCCGCCAAAGCCGCATCTTCGCGAGGCGTTTGAAAAGAAATCGCGAGAGGAGTTGGTTGCGTTACTTCTGAAGATGGATCCAACGGCGGCTGGAACGGTTGATTTAAAAAATCCGCGTCGAGTCATTCGCGCGTTAGAGATCGTCACGTTCACAGGGAAGCCGATCAGTGAAACAAGAAAGATGGGCAAGCCGGACGTAGAAGCGTTTCAAATCGGAATTCGTCGGACTCGCCAGGAACTGTATTCGAGAATCGATCGCGAGGTTGAAGACATGATCGAACGCGGGTGGATCGACGAGATTCGCGAGTTGCTCCGCAAGGGCGTTTCGCTTGACGCGCCGGCCATGACTTCCATCGGATATCGCGAACTAATCTCTTACATCAAAGGTGAAAAACCGTTGGACGATGCGGTTGCCGCCTGCAAAACGGCCGTGCGCAGGTATGCCAAACGGCAGGAGACGTGGTACAGACGCGATAAGCGTATCCACTGGGTTGCTTCTGAAAAAGAGGCGATTAAGATGGTGGGAGAATTTTTTTCTTTATCATCTCCTCAGCTTTAGCCGGATTTGCTTTTCCTTCAGTTGCTTTCATCACTGCGCCGACGAACCATTTTATTATGGATTCTTTTCCGGCTTTGTATTGCGCCACTTGATCGGGGTTTTGTTCGACGAGGCGTTTTATTTCAGTCATGAGTTTTTCTTCATCCATTTTTTGTCCGAGGTTATGATCCTCCATCACGTGCGACGGATCAGCATCCGTTCCTATCATGAGGGCGAGGAGTTTTTGCGCGTTCGCGCTTCCAACGTCGCTTCTGTCAAGAAGAAGGATGAATTCGGCGAAGTTTTCCGGAGTTATTCGCGCGTCTTTAAGTTCGAGTGAACGTTCGGTTAACATGCCTGCGAGCTTCGAAGTGAGCCATCCGCCGACGAGTTTGGCGAATTTTTTCTTTTTATCATTCAGCAATTCACTGCCACTGCGATCGGAATCATCCGTGCTCTCTAACCATCCTCCAAGCTCTCCCATGACAGCTTCCGCGTAGTCTGTCCATCCGTCGTGTGACACGAAAAACGCGGCGTCCGACGGGCTAAACCACCACTCCTCCTCTAGTCGCGATCTTTTTTCAGCTGGGAGTTCCACGCGGCGGGAAATGAGGCGTTCGCGAAGGGCGACGAGATTTTGCGGCGGCAAGTCCGGTTCCGGAAAATATCGATAGTCCGCGCTTGTCTCCTTCGTTCTTTGTTCGAAAGTCACGCCGCGATTTTCATCCCATCCGCGAGTTGACGCGACCGGAAAAGTTTGAGCGGCGTACAACCCTTCCTGTCGCTCGATTTCGTATTGAAGAGCGCGTTCCACGGCTCGGAAAGAGTTCAGGTTTTTAATTTCGACTTTCGGATTTAGGAATGATTGGGTCGGCAGATTTTTGTCGTCGATTTCAAGAAGCGAAACATTGGCGTCGCAACGCATCTGTCCTTTTTCCATTTCCGCGTCAGACACTCCAACCGTCCGAAGAATCGCGCGCAACTCTTGAAGATACGCTTTGGCTTCTTGAGGGGATCGAATGTCTGGCTCTGTTACGATTTCGAGTAGGGGAGTTCCGCCGCGATTGAAATCCACGAAAGTCCCGTCTTTAGTGTGTACGTTTTTTGCCGCGTCTTCCTCTAAGTGCGCGCGAGTAATTCCAACTCGAATAGAGTCTCTCGGCGGTTTTCCATTAGGCACGGCGATGTTCACGTATCCGTCCAAGGCGATAGGGAGGTGGAACTGTGAAATCTGGTAGCCCTTTGGTAAGTCCGGATAGAAATAGTTTTTTCTATCAAAAGCCGCGGTATCCGGAATGCGGCAGTTCAGTGCCAGTCCCGCTTTTACGCCGAGTTCAAGCGCGTGCTCATTAAGCGCCGGCAAAGCTCCGGGTTGTCCGGTACAGATCGGACAGATAGCGGTGTTCGGAGCCGCGCCATCGTCAACATTAGCGCAAGCGCAAAACATCTTGCTCGCTGTTTTTAATTGAGCATGAACTTCGAGGCCAATGATGGGGATGAGGCGCATAGGGAGTCAATAGTCTGTAAAGTCTATAAAGTCTGTAAAGTCATAAAGTTATTGAATTATTCTTAGACTTTCGACTTTATGGACTTTATGGACTTTTGACTTAACGCGTCCTTTGCAGCTGTCTGTATAGTTTAACTTGGAAACCGATGATTAGCGGCATGAAGGCCGCCATCATCGCCATTTGTACGAATTGAGCCACGCCCGCATAGAACGGATCCGTTTTCAGGTCTACCGAATAACCCATCATTTGAACTTTAAATAACGGTCCGATCAGCGTCATTATCAATCCCGCGACTAATGCCATAAGTCCGGCGAAGAGTACGACGCCTGATAGAATTCTGCCGAAAGTCGCCCACCAGCGTCCCTTGATCAGTTCTCGTGATTCTTTAAGTGCGATTGATCCTCGGATTCCTTTATCGATCAGGAACAATTCTGAAAAATATAACGCGATTCCGAAATATATTCCTGGAATAATAAATAGAATGGTCGCGCCGAACGTGATGATGCCGGTTAATAATCCTATCCAAATTAAGGACACGAAAAGATTCATGGCTTTTTGTCCTTCTTCTTTGTTGTCGAGCGGCGATTTTCCGGCTTCGAGCAGCAGCATTCTGATCATTAGACGAAGGCCCACCCATACCGTGAAGATCCCGCTCGCCAATGAGACTATGAACATTAAAGAGGAAAAGTTCGGGTTGTACTTTGCCAAGAGACCGGAAGCAAAATAGACGAGACCTACGTATAGGAACAGTATGGAAGTTTTTACACTTACGTTCCATGTGGACGTGAAAAGTTTCCATGAGTCGGAAAGAAGCGATTTGACGCTTGGAAGCGGTTTGGGCTGGTTTGTCATAGTTCTGGATATTATACTAAAAATATGAAACAATCGCTACTATGTTGAGCTGGAATGAAATTCGTACTCGTGCACTGCAGTTTTCGCGAGAATGGGAAGGTGAAACTCGCGAGATGGCTGAATATCAATCGTTTTGGGACGACTTTTTTCACGTGTTCGGAATCAAACGTCGATCCGTCGCTCTTTATCAGAAAAAAGTTGAACGACTTGGTCAGAATAGAGGATTTATAGACCTATTTTGGCCCGGAACATTGCTCGTGGAACATAAATCCGCTGGAAAGGATTTGGATGCCGCTTTCACGCAAGCAACCGATTATTTCGATGGATTGAAGGAAGAAGAAAAGCCGCGTTATGTGATCGTTACGGACTATAGACGCATACAGCTCTACGATTTGGAAGGAGAAAATGGGATGACGCAAGATACGTTCAATCTTAAAGAATTTCCGAAACGAGTCCGGCAATTCGCTTTCATCGCCGGATATGAGCAGCGCGTATACAAGGAGGAGGATCCTGTCAACGTCAAGGCCGTACGCGCCATCGCAAAACTTTACGAGGCGCTCCGCTTCAATAATTATCCGCCAAACGCGATAGACAAGCTGCTCACGCGACTCGTGTTTTGTTTTTTCGCGGACGACACGGCGATTTTCAACAAGGGCGTGTTCGGAACATATTTGGAAACCGTAAGTAAAGAGGACGGATCCGATATAGGCGCTCACCTCTCGACGATTTTTCAGATTCTAAACACTCCGACCGACAAGCGACAGACGGCGGCCGATGAGGATCTGCTCGGTCTTCCCTACGTGAACGGAGGCCTGTTCGCGGAGCCACTTCCTGCCGTTTTCGGTACAAGCGCGATAAGAAAAACACTGCTCGGCTGCTCCGAATTTGATTGGTCCGCCGTGTCGCCGGTAATCTTCGGTTCAATGTTCCAGTCCGTCATGGACGACAAAGAGCGACACGACTTGGGAGCGCACTACACCTCTGAAAAAAATATTCTCAAAGTAATTAGCGGTCTCTTTTTGGATGACTTGCATCAGGAACTCGCCGCCGCAGGCACGAATAACGCAAAATTGAACGTGCTGTGGAATAAGATCGCCGACATTACTTTGTTGGACCCGGCATGCGGATGCGGAAACTTCCTCGTCGTCGCCTATCGCGAACTTCGCAGAATTGAATTTGAAATTCTGAAACGTCTGCATCGCAAAGAAGTTGCTGGCGGTCAGTCCGCTTTGCCGTTTGACGTATCCACCGTCTCCAAACTTTCAGTGGAACGAATGCATGGAATTGAGATCCTTCCATTCCCAGCCGAAATCGCGCAACTGTCCCTTTGGCTCGTCGATCATCTCGCCAATATCGAATTAGGCGATTACTTCGGCGCGCCTTTCGCCAAGCTCCCGCTTACGGAGGCGCCGCATATCGTGCAAGGTGACGCTCTCCTGCTTGATTGGGAATCCGTTGTTACGAAATATAAGCTTACGTACATCCTCGGAAATCCGCCATTCATCGGATCAAAGGTTATGTCCGACGAACAACGCGTGCAAATCACGACACTATTTCATGAAACGGCTGGAGCGGGCACGCTGGATTTTGTTTGCGGTTGGTACGCAAAGGCGGTCGCGTATATTCAGGGTACAAAAATTTCATGCGCATTCGTTTCCACCAATTCCATCACGCAAGGAGAACAAGTGGCCGTGCTTTGGAAACCGCTCATAGAAAAGTATGGAATCATAATCCGGTTCGCGCATCGTACATTCAAATGGTCCAACGAAGCGCCGGGTAAAGCCGCCGTCTATTGCGTTATCATCGGCTTCGGTCTTGTTCCGCCCGCAAGGTATCGCTTATACGAATACGAAGACGTGCGGAGCGAACCCCACGAGGCGGTCGTGAAACATATCAATCCTTATTTGGTGGATGCGCCGGATGTATTTATTGGTAGCAGACAAAAGCCGCTTTGCGACGTTCCGGAGATTGGAATAGGCAACAAACCGATTGACGGCGGCATGTATCTATTTACCGCCGAAGAAAAAGAAGCGTTCTTGCAAAAAGAGCCGGCCGCCGCTCCCTATTTCCGTCGGTGGTTGGGGGCTGATGAATTCCTGAACGGTTGGGAGCGCTGGTGCCTGTGGCTCGGCGACTGCCCACCGGAACAATTACGAAAGATGCCCGAGGCTCTGCGTCGCGTTGAAGCTGTTCGTCAAGTTCGTCTTCTCAGTAAGAGTGCGCCAACTCGCAAGCTCGCCGAAACTCCGACACGATTTCATGTAGAGAATATGCCGACGAATAATTACTTGCTTATCCCAAGTACCTCATCGGAACGCCGAGTGTATATTCCAATCGGCTTCATCCAACCGGAGACGTTATCCAGCAATGCCGTCCATATTATTCCCGACGCAACTCTTTATCACTTCGGCGTCTTGGAAAGCGAAATGCACATGGCATGGATGCGCGCGATTTGTGGTCGCCTCGAAAGTCGCTATCGCTATTCCAAAGATATCGTCTACAATAACTTTCCGTGGCCAGCAGACCCAACGGACGCAAAAAAGAAGGCGGTTGAAGGTGCGACGCAGAAAGTGTTGGATGCGCGAGCGAAATTCGCAAACGCTACACTAGCAGATCTCTACAACCCCGAAACAATGCCCAAGGTTTTATTGGACGCGCATCACGCGCTAGATCGAGCCGTAGACAAGTGTTACGGCAAACGAACGTTTACGAGCGAGCCGGAACGATTGGAGTTTTTATTCGGTCTGTATAAAGAATATACGGAGAAGCAAATGATGATGGATCATTTGGGTGAGAAGAAAGGAAGAATAAAAAAAATGAAAAGATTATCGTGAATAATCCTTAAAGAGAAATTAGATATGACCACGCAAAACTGTTATTTATGTGATCGAACAGCTTCAAGCGTTCCATCCGAATCATGGAAAAAATTTATATCATGCGAAACATGTGGAGAATACGAAATTACGGAGGAACTTCAGCATTTCACCTTGTCGCTATTTGGTGAGAAGAATAAATACGTTTTATCCGGCCTTTGTCGGGAATTAAAGGAAACTGAACAAGATGTCCCCTGTCTTACAACACAGAACTTGAATGAATTAATGTCTCGATCCCCAGTGCCGGATATGGAAGATATAAATGCAAAGCTCGAAAAGTTGCTCGCCGCAGTGAAGCGCAAATCGGATCATTTCGGCAAAATCGTAGAGTTACAGCGAGACGGGGATTATCCGCTCGCTTACGCGAAAAACGACAAGGAATTCTTCGCTTTCATAGATCAGCTTGTCGCAATGAAGCTGCTTGAATTGAAGGAAGAAGACAATCGTACAAAGTTCGTCATGCTGTCGGCGTCGTGCTGGGCACATCCTTCTAACAAGATGGATAATGAAGAATCGAGTACAGAAATCGGTTTCAAGGTTTAGTAAGTCGGGGATTCTCAAAGCATCTCCGCCATCCTTTCAAGTGCCAGACGTTCCATCTCATTATCGTCATAGTTATCGACGTGAGTTCCGATACAAAGAAATACGATCATTGAACCGCTTACGGCAAACCATATTCGCGGATATTGATTAGGGCGTAAATTAGACTTTATTACCGCAAGCTCTGTTTTCCATAGGGACCAAACGCCGTTTTGAATAACACGATGGATTTTCCCCGGAGTAATTTTTGTTTCGGGAGAAGTCGGATGAAAATGTATTTCGCAAACTTTTTGAAAACCCCTGAGCGACTCCCTTATAAAACGCATTCGCCGCTTTTCTAAAGCGGCGATCTCTTTTTCAAAACCGTCATGAAGTCGGAACTCCATCATAGGTCGCTGAAATCCGTTCCTCGATAGTAAGCGAATTCGTAAGGGATTTCTTGGTATGGTTCTGCGGAAGTATACGGCGCCTCGTGTGACAATACGGCGAGTTGTTCACCGTTTAATCCGCCATAGCGCTTGACGGTTCGATCAAGAATCTTGATTTCATCACTATTGAAAACGGATATGTCTGGTTTGATCAAACACTTATATATTTCCGTCGGCGCATACTGATCGCCCCATTCCTTCACCGAACTTACTGCCAAAGCTTTTTTTTCAGTGAGCCCGCGAACGATTTCGTCGAGTGCAGATGGGAGCGGTCCTTTTGGGAAAGCTCTATATACGTCACCTGTAATTGATTTTTGATTTATTTCGTAAAAATCAAAATCCGCGAAGTACAGGAGTTTCGCCAATTTTTTCTTCCCTTTAATCTCTCCGCCAAGCTTTTGACAGAGATACAGGATTACTTCCTGATATTTTTCTTTGTTGATAGGCATAGAACAATACGGCTGAAGGGTACTCAACAACATGAGTATAGCATGGAAATTAAATTTTGCCTGTGAAAGAGGTTAGTGTTTGTCGCATTTTTTCCGCAATCTCCTCGCGCGTCTCGGATCCGTCCATCACGATAAGGCGTGTTCCGCGTGATGTTAGTGGCTCCGTAACTTCCGGCATTCTGTATCTCTCCGCCAAAGCGATTTGAAAAGCGGAGGCATCGTAAACGTGATTGTCGATTTTTTCTGCGCGATTCGCCAGACGTTCTTTTGCGATCGTCGGATCTATGTCGAGGAAGATGAATGCGTCCGGTGGAAATGAAAGCGCGATGCGATTTCCTTCTAGCGACAGAAGCCACGGAATATCAACTCTCGATTCACTCCCATCCGTCTCGCTTTGTAGCGGTTGGTAAGCGAGCGATGACAGGAGGCCGCGATCTTGGATTACGATGCGTCCGTCTCTCGCTTGAAGAAATGGAAGAATGAGACGCGTATATTGCACTTCGCGATCGAGAGAGAATGCTTCTGCCGCGAATCGCGCGTTGTACGGCGTATTCGTTCGGATTATTTCTTCTCGAATTTCTTTTCCTATTCCCGCATGCGTCGGCTCCGCCGTTAGCAGAACGTCAGCATCGCCGACATCTTCGAGCGTCGGATGGCGTCCGTTTTCTTTCGACCACGCCACCGTATCAATTACTCGCAATCCGCGTTCTTCTGCCCAAGCGCGTGCTGCATTAAGCAAGGTGGATTTTCCAGAGCCGTCGATTCCATCGATTTGGAGGAACATATGGGGAGTCAAAAGTCTGTAAAGTCTATAAAGTCCGTAAAGTCCATCAAGACAGAGGGTAGGGG
>JBBTQP010000097.1:0-2830 GCA_038065635.1 Patescibacteria group bacterium
ATTGCCGCGTCGTTGCTACTCCTCGCAATGACAGTTGATTAGATTGCCGCGTCGTCGCTACTCCTCGCAATGACGCAGCTAGGGTTACACGACGAGCTAATTTACACCTCTCCGCTCTCAATCCCCGCCCGAATCTTTGACATCAGTTCTATATAAAAACGTATATTGATCAACGTCGCCAACCGGCACGCAAGCATCTCTTCGATGGTAAACAGGTGGCGAAGATAGGCGTGTGAGATATTTGGGAGTTCAGGGGATACCTGCGAAAAATCTTGTTTCCACTTTTCGTTTGTTATGTGAACTACTTCGTAAAAATCCGGACGAGTCAAATCGTCGTGAACAAAACGGTAAAGTTGACCGTGTCTTGCATTTCTTGTCGGAAGCACGCAATCGAACATATCTATGCCACGACGAACGTACGCTACGATCTCTTCCGGTTTTGCGCCGCCCATGAAATATCGCGGCTTATCTTCAGGCAACACGCCATCTACCGCTTCTACAATGCGACATGCATCGTCGAACGTCTCACCCACAGAAAGTCCACCGATCGCATAACCGTCAAAACCTATCGCAATCAGATCAGCCGCGTGACGCTTCCGCATTTCTTCGTCTGTACCGCCTTGGACTATTCCGAAAAGTTTCGCACCTGGATTAAACGAAACATCTCTCCCCTTTTCGAATTCCTTTTTGGATCTCTCGGCCCATCGCGTAGTGCGAGATACGGAATCGCGTAGATATTCCGCCGTGGAATCCGCAGGAGTGCATTCGTCCAAAACCATTATGATGTCGCTTCCGATGATCTGTTGAATTTGCATGGATAATTCCGGCGTAAGCAAATGCCGCGAGCCGTCGATATGCGAAGCGAACAACGCTCCTTCTTCCGTAATCTTACGCATTTTCGCCAATGAAAAAACCTGATAACCGCCGGAATCCGTCAAAAGCGGACCTGGCCACGCCATAAAAGGATGAAGTCCTCCTGCGGATTTCAAAACGTCCAAACCCGGACGAAGGTAAAGATGGTAGGTATTTGAAAGTATTATGGACGCTCCGAGATTTTTTAGATCCTCGGACGAAAGCGTCTTCACAACGCCGCGCGTGGCGATCGGCATGAAGCACGGAGTCTCGATAGCGCCATGTGGCGTCACCAGAGTCCCACGCCGTGCGCGCGACTTGTTCGATGTTACGTGATGCGTGAACATGTTTTTTATAGCTCCTCTTTCTTTTCTTTCAAAAACGCGAACCATTCTTCCAAAACGGTGAGAAAAATCTTAAACGGCGCTTCGAACAAAAAGTCGAATATAAATAAAAAAACGTTAATTCGATTTATGCTGCGAGAAAGCCATTTGCCGGCGCGAAGAATCGGAAGAGAATAAAAATCCACGAACATGGAGAATATCCCCTGCTTTCCTTCCACAACGAACAATTCTCTCGCAGCGACTCGCAAACGAAAACCGAAAAAGCTGACGATGCATAAAAAGAACAGAAAAATACTTATGGACAGCCAGGTAAAGTGCAGTGCTTGAAGCAACGAGATAGTGAGGCCGAATGAGAGCAAGAACGTAAATGCATACGCTGCCGTAAACCAGAACTGTCGCATACCTTTCTTCGACCGTACTCGTATTTCACGCAATGGCAACGGTTCATCGGAAAGCAATTCCTTCACGCCGAGCTGAAGGCGTTCGGTATTCTTTTGTCCAGGGATGCGAATCAAAAGTCCAACGCAAAACATCAAAACGGGAGGAAAAACCAAGTTGGTTCCGAGCGCTAATCTATCAACCCCCCCATACCACAGCCACTCAAGCGGAACTTCTAGCAGAAGAGCCACTAACATCTTGGTAACAAAAAGATAGAGAATCGCGCGAACAGTACCGCGTCTAACGCGACCACGAGACGATGCGTAGCGAGATTCGGCTTTTCTAGCCACTCTGATTGCAAGTTGCTCGGGTTTTTCCAACAACATCACGACGTCCTCCGGTTTTTCTTGCATCACATCGCGCAATACGTTCAAAGAAACTGACCATGGCTTTACCAAGCGAGAAAAGGTTGGACCCAGTCGATGCTTGAGACACGTTTTGATTCGGCGTTCCTGCGCAACAAGACGTTCCGCAATCGGCCGCGCGTCCTCTATCCACGTTTCCGGATGAACCCATTCCGGAAGATGCGCTCGCAACAACTTATAGCCCAACACTTCCTCGTCAGCTTTTTGAAAAGTACGCAAACACGCGACGTAAATCTGAAGACGACGCTCAGTTTCGTCCATTGTTCCGTCTTTGATGCGAATCTGCTCGGCAATTCGTTCGTATAAAAAATTTGCGAGCGCTTTTTCTATTTTCGCGTCGACCAACCTTTCTTCAATTTCGACTGCTATCAGTCCCCTAAGCCATTCCATATGCCGCTCGGATCCAGCTTTAATCTTCGCGACTGCTTGGAATTTTCTTATGCTTTCAGCGACTTCATCGATCTTCGATTCGGACAATTTCGCGTTCGGCAAATATCTCGCTCCAATGAGTTCCCGTATCAATAGATCGGCTATGACACGCGGCTCATTTTCCAACACCAATTGTCGCTTCATGATGCGCAAAATAGCCGCCTTTCTTATGAGATGGTCGTCTTTATAATCCACGGCGTTTCGAATCCGTTCGTACAAAAACGCGAACCTCCCAATGGTTTCGTTAACTGTTATTGTGGCATGTTCAGGCGTTTCAGCATGCGTGGGTGGCGATAACGCCTCAATAAACCGCTGTTTTTGAACTTTTGACGATTCAGTCATAAATCTATTGATATCTACCTCGATACCATGTAACATAAAATCTCAAAACTGTGAACCGTA
>JBBTQP010000098.1:0-1992 GCA_038065635.1 Patescibacteria group bacterium
CTAAAAAGAAAACCCCCAGAGTAGACAACTTTCTACATACTGGGGGGTAACATTTTTGTTGATGATGATTTAAATCTATCGTTTGTTTTATCTCATTGAAGAGAGAATTTTTATTAAGTATTAAGAAACAAGATATGGCAGAGACATTTCCAGGACCAGCAATAACTCAAAAGCCGGAAACCATTGACCTAGAAGCACTGAATCAACAGTTGGATCGGTTTGACGCCATACTAAAACAGGAGCTGGCTATCGCAAAGGGACTTGCCGAACGTCGTGAGCAAGGTGAAGAAATTCCGGACTTTGATATTCGTGGAAAGCTTTATGCTATCTCTGAAGAGATCGCTCCAGAGGCACGTGGTGGCGACATCAGAGAGATGCATGATCTAATAAAACCTAAACCAGGTGAAGTTTCCGTAGATTTGGCGGCAGGAGGAGGATTTATCACTAAGCCCATCCTTGAGTGGACGCATGCAAAAACATACGCGGTAGATCCATCACGTGAACAGCTTAAACTTTTGGATAAGTATTGTAATGGGAAAGCGGAGATTGTCTTGGGGTCGCCGGACGACGCGGCGATTCTTGATTCGCTCCCGTGCGGTGAAATTGATTTTGTAACAAGCTTCGGAGGTCTGCATCATGTTCCAGACCAAAGTGTTATGATGAAAAATATTGCAAAGATGTTAAAAGAAGGCGGTAGATTCGTAGCGGCTGATGTTTGCGGAGATACTGCGCTCGCGAGGCATTTTGATGAATTTGTAGCCAAAAAATGCATTACCGGTCACAAGGCGAGTTGGTTGACAGAGAGTCGACTGGAAGAGCTCATTCGTGGCACCTCTTTATCTTTAAAACACGCAGAAACGCGACCGTTGACTTGGATTTTTAATTCGGAACGTGAGATGGCTTTATTTTTTAAGGCCCTGCATGCCTATGATTTGCCAGACGAAGAAGTAATCAAAGATCTGCAAGGGGCCCTTGGAATATCTGAAAAGGAAGGAAAAGTACATTTGAATTGGCCAATGATTTTTTTCGAGCTCGTGAAGTCATGAATATGAAGGCGATTGTCGTGGGTGGTACAAAAGGTTTTGGCATCGAAGTAGTGAAGGAACTTATAGCGCGAGGTTATGAGGTTGTAAGAACTGGTCGATCGGATGGGGATTTTAACGTTGATGTAGGGGATGAAGAAAAATGGATGGCGGCATTGGGCGAGATTAAAAGAGCGCACGAGAAATTTAATCTGGCGATTTTTATCTCCGGGTTCGCGCGAGCTTCCGACCCAAACAAACGCACTGAAAAGGATTGGGAGGAGCACCGCAAGAAAAATGTGGATTATGTTGAGTCTGCATTGAACGAGCTTCGCTTCACGCCAAAGGCGACGATTATTACAATAGGCAGCCAATGGTCATACAAAAAAGGCGCCAAAGAAATAGAACCGTATATTCAATCCAAACATCAATTAAGGGAATTAACAGCGCGATTCGCCATGGATCACCCAGATTACTCCGTGGCCCATGTCGCTGTTCCACCGATGAAAACACCGCAACGCGAGTTGGTTTGGGAAGCATTCGGTGAAAAACCGGAGCAACAAGGTCAAACGGTGGTTGAAGTCGCAGACCCCGCAGTTATCGCAAAATCTCTCGTTGAAGAACTTGTTGAGAATGAACGCCACGGTGATTTGATTCAGATCGGTTCACAGGGCGAAAGACGTATTATTGCGGAAAAGGAACATCCAAAAGAGAATCTTTGGCCAAGAAGATAGAATTTGCGGATAACGCACCAGACACGATCCAAATTGATTAAACGATCGCACATAATGGGTTGTTGGGATTTAAGGATGCTTGAATTAAAAATCAAGATATTCCCTGAGCTTGCCGTGCCAGCCTTATGAGGGTCGAAGAGCTTCGATGATTAAAATTTTACTACCACACAAAAATTGCCTATCGGCAATTTTTGTGTGCATTTGTTATCCACATAAAGTTTGACATTGATGGTCGG
>JBBTQP010000099.1:0-14646 GCA_038065635.1 Patescibacteria group bacterium
GACGTAGCGAACCTGCCATAGTGTCATTGCGAGGAGTAGCAACGACGCGGCAATCTAATAAAAACAAATTTTCTCTGATTAGATTGCCACGCCCCTGCTGTGGCTCGCAATGACGAATTGATGTCATTGCGAGGAGTAGCGACGACGCGGCAATCTAGTAAGAGTGACATCTCCTCTGATTAGATTGCCACGCCCCTGCTGGGGCTCGCAATGACGTATAAAAAAATCCATCAAAAAAAGATATCCACCGCGAGCGTATTGACAAGAATGCTCCGCGTGAGAAAAATACATTCATTCGCCGCTGCCATGCTTGGCGGTGAACAAACAAACTCTCCGATAACTCGGAGAGTTTTGTTAAAACAGGACTTTCTCATCATGTCATCCCGACCGTAGCGGAGGGATCCCTTAAATTCGCAATGCAAGGGATTCCTCCACTCGTCGCACAAGCCTCCTCGGTCGGAATGACAGGAATGAAATTTTTCTTTAACTAAAGAACCCCCACTTTGTTGGCGAAGCAAAGTGGGGGCTAAGGAAGAGGGACTGAGGCGAGGTCATTCGTACCGCGGATCGACATCCTGCGGGCTTATCTGAACGTTGTACCAGTTCCCGTTGACGATTGGGAACCTGACACTGTTCGTGTACGTGCCCGTGGTCGCCACCCGTGGCATCTGCTCGGATCGCCCCGCATACCCGAGCTGGTCGTACGCTACAACCAGATACGGCAAGGGGCCGCTATCCGCCGTAGTAAACAACCCGAAGCTACCTGGTGCGATGAGCCATGCCATGCGAACCGCACCGCTTTCGGGCCGTACGAATTGATGCACCATCCCGTTCTCGTCGAGATCGCACGGAACGAGCCTGCGTGCCGTGACCTCGATGTAGTTGCTCGTTCTGTTGAAAAACTTGATGCTGTGCCCGGGCATGCACTTGTTTTGTCCATCCTCGACGTACATCGAGATGAACTCGATCGGCCGACGAGACATCCTCGGAGCAGGCCTCGCCGGCGGCTCGTCCGGTGCCACGATCTCTTCGGCCTCCTCGACCTTCCGCTCCGGCTTCACCGCCATGAGCGAACGATCCTGGGTCGCGCGGTCGCGGTAGCAGTCCAAGCGCATCTCAGCGTTGCCGGTCTCACAGTCTTGGATGGGACCGTGCGGCAGCGACGTCCTGAAGGACGCAGTGCAACCGGTGAGGAGGGAGACCAGAACGAACACGACGAGATACAAAGTTTTCATGGCTGAACTCCTTTGCGGACGTTGGACGTCCGCGGATGTTTGTTTTGGGTGCAGGGCGATCGCGAGGATGCGCCCCTACTTGTCGCCCTCCTCGCTCTTCGGCGAGTCGAACAACGCGTCGTGCTCCTTAACCTTCTTATAGAGTGCTCGGAGCTGCTCGGCCAGACGAGCGTTGACATCTGATTCGTCGGTGGTGTCGACACTCGAAGGTGCGGGCACCATGGCGCTCCCCGGGAACGTCTCTTCGAGGCGCTCTCCGTAGGTCACCTTTGGCACCGGCTGATAGATGAGCTGCCCTGGAGGGTCGATCAACGAATCACCCCCCATGACCGAGCCATAGCCGTACCCTCCGCCGCTTACGTCTACGTCCTCCTTGACGTCCACGTCCCCGTTCCTGTCACGATGTTTCGTGTAGGACGAGATGACCTCGGACCCGTTGCGCACGGTGCGCTGATGGAACGCGGTGCTTCCGCAGCCGGTGACGGTGAAGAGTGCGACGAGCAACACGAACAAACGCTGTTTCATGGAACCTTCTCCTCGATGACGGACGTTGGACGTCCGCCGAAACTGGGTTGACTATCTGTCGGATGTTGGACACCCGACGGTTTACGATCTGGCGAACGTTGGACGTCCGCATTTGCCGAAGCTGTCTCCGCGAAATTGGCACGATTCGCCATTTCACTGAACAAACTAATATAGCATAAAAAGCCGACTTTGTCAAGGATTGTTGGCAAATAATAATTCCGACGTCGGACGTCGGAATATTGGCTTATTCTATTTAAAAACCCCGCGAGAAGCGCGAGGTTGTGGGTCTTCCGACGTTGGACGTCGGAAGTTATGGGCCGTAGCCGTAGTAGCCCGGGTAGGCGTACCAGTCCTGGCGGCGCTGGCGGCGCGCCATGTCGCTGCGCACCTTGTTGGCGCAGAGCATTCGCTCTTCGCCGCCCAGGTTGCCGACGCCGGCGATGCAGGACGACATCTGGTCTCTCGGCACGGTCTCGGACCATGCGTCGAACACGCCGATGGAGCCGCGCGACACGCCGCTTGCGTCCGCGATGTAGAAGTTGTGGGCGCAGCCGGACAGAAACGCGATTGCAATGATCAAATTTCCTTTCATCTCTCCTCCTTCGTGCTTTTCAATTATCACGAATCTCCATAAAAAGCAAGACCCCCACACCTGTTCGCTTCTGCGAAAGATGTGGGGGCGAGCGGCGGCAGACGTCATGTCTGCCGCACAATGTGCTAGAGGTCTCCGGCGAAGGCACGGTCGAGGGCTTCCATACTTCGCTTTCGTTCCTCTTCCGTTGGCACGCGATGTGCCGGCGACTTAGTTGTCGACTTCCCCGCGTTCCGCTTCGTGCGGTTCGTGGGAGAGTCGTTTGGCTCCGGACTGCCCTTGACGTTGGGCGTTGAGGGCGACGTCGTGAGTGGGATGCTGACGTTGAACTCCCGCGACACGGTCGTGAGGCCGGTGTAGTCCTCGCGACGATTGCCGTTCTCGTCCATTGCCTTCTCGAGCCGCGTGGCGTGAATGCGGAAGACGACCGTGACTCCTGGGGCCAAGTCGTCCAGCATCACCATGTGCTTCTGCTTGCCGTTGTCAGTGGCAAGCACCTGAAGCCGAGACCCGACCTTGTACACCTTGTGGGCGTACTCCTTATCACCAGCGCGACGAATTGCGGTGATTTCGACCTGGCAATCGGACTTCTTGTCCGTCTGCCAGTCGAGCCTGATCGAATTCTCGGGAACGGATGCGTCTTGCGACGCGATCCTCCACGACGGCGCCGTCCCATTGCCGTTCTCATCAGAGACGACGACAGTCTCGCTCGCGGTCTTGGCTTCGACCACGGGCGGGCGTCCGTCCCACACGCCGAGGTTCATGAGGAACGATCCGAGGAAGCTGAGGCAGAAGAGCGCCGGGGGTGCGATGAGCGCAACCTTCGCCGCCTTCGACTTAACTTTCTCGGCCGCTCCGATGAACCCGGAGAGCAGGATGCCTCCGATCACGAGGCACGCCACGTTGACGTACCACGGGTGCCATGACACCAACTGCACGTCGCCGTGCAACAGGCGCCAGAAGCTCACGTAGCAACTCTGGTAGATAGCAGGGAACGCGTACTGGATGACGCGCAGAGCCCCGAAGGACAATGCCGCCGCCCATGGCAGGTACACGTAGAGGATGCCGGAGAGCCACTTCGTGCTGGACTTGACCAGTTCCTCGTTTCCGGATTTCACTGCCACCCAAGCCGCGATCACCTTGATGAGGTAGGCCCCACCGAAGATGCACGCGACTTCCACCGTTGGGAAGGCGAGAATCACCAGATCGAACGGGAGAAGGACGAGTGCGAAGGCACTGGTGATGCCAGCGATCTTCGCAGCGACCATCTCTTCTTCGTACAGATTCAGGCCGTTGGGAAACAGCCGAGCCCGCACGTTTTCGTAGGTGATTCCGGGTGCGAGCGGCGCGGCGATCTCGATGAGCACTTGAAGCGCCTTCTCGAACGCCCCGCCTGCGCGACGGACGACCCATGCCACCGCGATGAGCGCGGTTGCAATGATCGCGAGGCCGACGTACCGAACGACCATGGCGACCAGCCAAAGCGCGCTGCTCCCCACGCAGATAGCGTGGAGCGACGTCATGATGCTCACGATCATGACAGCCGCGATGAGCACAACGCCACAACGGATGAAGCGCACGCGAAGCGGTCGGTCCTCGTTTTCTGGAAGCCGATCGCTGTTCAAGGCGATGACGAATCGCGCCTGCCACCAGGCGTAGAACGCCGCGGCGGCGATGACGACGACGCTCACTGCCAGCAACAGCCCTAGAATCCCGCGCTGCTGCTCCGCCTCCGTGAAGAGACCGTAGTGAAATCCGGTGACCACACCGACGGCCACGACGAGGAACATGCAGCTCGTCCAAACGAAGCTGCGCATCGGGCTCGCCATGCGGCGCGCGAGCCACATGCGGAACCGTAATTGCGCGACATCCGCGCCTTGCCGAGCCGCAGTGAGCCCAGACGTCGCCGCATCCATGGTGCCGAGCGGGTTGGTGAAAACGGCGATCACCGTTGCGATGAAACTGATGAGATCCATGACTAACTCCTATAGCTTTGGCGCCAAGGCGCCGCTGTTAAATTGTTTCAGCGGCGCAGGCTCTCGCTAGCGCCTGTTCTGTGCTCGAATGGCTGCTGCCTCGGCCGCCCACTTGGCTGCCAATGCATCCGCCTTGGTCGTGAAGTCGGACACCTTCGTCTCGAGTCTCTTCACGTGAGGGTTGTCGACGTCGCCGTCAATTACCTTCTTCAGCGTCTCGAGAGCGGTTGGCTTGCGGTCGTATGCCATGCGGAGAAAGGAAAGACGCGCCTCAGTGACTTGAGACATGTCTCCGTACGCGCCGCGCTTGACTACCTCTTGAAGCTCTTCAGCAGAACTGATTCGCTCCTTGAGCTCGTTCCATGACTTGAACCCCGCCTTATCGTGCTCCTCCAGCCAACGAAGCCACACGTGAAGAATCGTACGCTCGTTGAAGCTGAGCTTCATGAGCATTGGTGCGAACGTTGACTGCTTCGTGGTCGCAGTTCCGACCACCTTCTTCACGGTTGCCATAGCCGAACGACCACCCTCTTCGAGGGCACTGATCTTCGTCGCGTGATCCGAGTCAGTCGGCAATCGTCGCAATGCATCGAAAATGTTGTCGACGAGTTGAATCGCTAGCGTCTTGCCTGCAGGACTCAATCCGGAACGCATTTCGATGAAGCTGCTGAAGGCGGACTCGAACAGCGCCATGGACACCTTGTTGGCTCTTCCGAGGCCACGAATCTCTCCACCCTTGGTTTTGAGATCCGGATCGGTCGCCAACTCGAAAAGGTTGGCGATCAGGTTCGCCGCGACAACCGGCAACATGCTGCCTTCGTCGCGCGACTTGTTCTTGTTGTTTGTCATCTCTTTCGACTCCTTGTTGTCGAAGGTGCGATTTCTCGCACGGTAGCCCTTGTCACGACCGGAAGGATTCCGATTGTGAGCGTATTAATATAGCATAAAAAGACCATTTTGTCAAGGATTGTTGGCAAAAAATGTGTTAAAGCGATAACACATTTATTTGGCTGGGTTGTGAGGGATTTTCGGATTAACCCTGCACTGCGCAGGGTCTGGGTGCGGGGCGATCACAAGGATACGCCCCTACGGCATTTTTAATATACTGACCCGATTGCTCCGGATCGTCGCCCCACTTTAATGGATTTTCAACAATGTACTTACGAACGCTGTCCAATTCGCTGTCCGAGCGAATAATGTGTTCGTAATAGTTGCGTTGCCATAATTTTGGACAAACTTCATTTAAGTTAAAATTGCGTTGATAGCGGATATATTCAACCGTAGCGATTGATTTGAATGCTTGAATGACACGGCAAATTGAACCCATCCTTGTTCCCGCCATCTTCCCGTAGGGGCGTATCCTTGTGATCGCCCCGCACCCTGTTGCTGCGATCGCCCCGCACCCGAATTGCTTTTCGTTATTTGACGCCACTGTACGATTAAGCGTACATGCAACTTCGTCGCATGGGGCGAACGCAGGGTTCGCCCCTACGGAAATCGGGCGATCGCAAGGATACGCCCCTACGTCATGAATCCAAACGATTCCGTGGATGTGATTTGGCATCACAATGAATTCGTCTGTTTCAATAAACGGAAAACGCCTTTCTAAACTATCCCACGTATTCTTCACGATCATCCCAACCTCATTCACTCTCATCTCCCCACCAACGACCTCCCCAAACAAACGTTCTTTCTGGAACGTACATATCGTAACGAAATATGCGTTCGGTTGCGAATAATCATATCCAGGCAAACGGATTGATCGACGATGATGGATTATTTTATTGAACGCCATATATATACCGCTGCCATGAATATGGCGCGGTGTCAATGTGGATACGTTCATGATTCAAGCGTCCATGCAACTTCGTCGCATGGGGGCCGAACACAAGGTTCGCCCCTACATGGAAATACCGTGTATCCCGTAGGGGCGTATCCTTGCGATCGCCCTGCATTCGATTGTTCCTAATCGCCCTGCACCAGATTATCGCCCCTACCAAACTTCAAACATCGCGGCGTCTTCGGTTTCGATTAGCGGCTTGTACCGCTCATCGCTTTTTATAAAATCTAAAAGCTGCTCATGATCGCTTTTTGCGATGAACACAAAACGTGCTCCGATTTTGTCGTTGATGAACTCCCACGCTTGTTCTTTTGTCGGTGTGGTCGCTCCCCATGTGAGATCGCGATATGCGTCGGATAGCGTTGACGATGCTTGATATAGAAATGTCGGATCAAGTCCTGCTACGTATTTCAGACGGTCGTCGATATTCCAAAGCACCGGAAACTCGTCCCAGTCCGAATGAAACACGCGATCGCCCGAATTTGCGCGTTCAGACACTGATGCCATTGCAGCGACGAAACTTGAGTCGGGATATCCGGGGGAATGCAGCGTCGTGTAAGCGGTGATGGGGCCTTTTAGGAAGAGGATGGAGAGGAGTGTCGCTAAAAGAATGTGAACGAATTTCTGTTGTAGGGGCGCATGGTAATGCGCCCTCCCCGTATCGAATCGTATTTGTGTTTCGCATTCGGATGCGGGCGCATTACCATGCGCCCCTACGGGGGAATGACAAAAAAATCTCCACAGCTCTCTAACATCCACAATCTCCCATATCAACGGAACCCATATCGCGATTACCGGCGCGAAATATTCTGCGTTTCGTCTGCTCTTGATTGTCAGAGCGACGAACGCGGCCACGAGCAAGGCGAATGATGTGATGGCGCGTGCGGCGTTACGATCAAGCGGCCGCTTTGGCGCGAAAAAAATCCCCGCGATGCCGACAAACGCCGCGATCCACCACAGGGCGAACGACGAAAAAAACGAGCCAATCTCTGACGGCTGCCATTCTTGTCCGAGAATGACGTGTTGAAATGGAGTGCTCACGCCGATAGTTACGATCTGCGTCCAAAGAAATGAAATGTTGTCGGGAAAATTCGGATGAAGAATGAGTCCGAACGCGATGCCGGAGATAACAGCGATACATTCTCTCCAAGGGGCGTGACGGGTCGCGTCTCGAAAAGATTCTCCGCCAACGATCCTGCGATGCACCGCGTTTCCGAAACAAAGAATCCATGACGCAACGAGAAGATATATCCCGCCTCCATGCGAGAGAGCCGCGAGAGCTGCGACAACAAACGATAAGACGGGACGTCGTCGCCAAACCGCAAGCAAGCCGAGGACGAAAAATATCAAAGCAAGCGGCGTAGCTTTCGCGAGGAGAAGTCTAACGATGAGCGGCGATGTAGTTGCCAACAAGACAGCCCACGGCCATGGCTTTTTGATTCCGAGCCAACGGAGACAGACGGCAAAAATCGAAATAAACAACGCTGAAAGAACAACGGCTGTAACCCGCGCTCCAGTCGCCCAACCAAGAGCAGCGACAAACGGCGCTTCAATCAAATGAAAAAGATAGTGATGATCGGTCCATGTCCGTCCAAGCGTGGTGAGATCGAGCCACGGAAAAGCGTTGATAGGCCCGAATCGCCAAAGGAGAGCCGAAAGATGCGCATGATAAAACGCGTCGGGGTCGAGAAAACGGTCCCAGGGAAGGAGGAGGGAGAAGTAGAAGAGGAAGAGGAGGAATGGGAACAGACGTTTCATACTTGGAACTTTCTCATTTTCTGTCATTGCGTAGCCAATATACTAAGCGGCGTGGCAATCTAATAGAAGAAAATCATTACTTTTATTAGATTGCCACGTCGTTGCTACTCCTCGCAATGACAGTGTTATATTTGTTATCCTTAATACTATTACTATTATCCATCCACTTAATAATGACAAATATTATATAATTCAAAACTCCCCCGCTTGGGGGAGTTTTGCGTTCATTGCGCAACGAACGATTACGTATTTCCCGTGGCGTTCACGAGCGATCCGAGAACGAAGTTGGAGATTGCGAATGCTGCGACGATGATCACGAGTCCGATAACGGCATTCTTGATCATGGTCTGCGCTTTTTTCACGCCATCTTCGCTTCCACCGGAAGTCATCCACAAAAACCCTCCGTACAAGAGATAGACCAAAAGGACTACTCCCAAAAACCCGAGGGCGACATTGATAATTTGTCCGATGATGTATGTGAGATCTTTTTGCTCGCCCACACCGGCGTTCTTTCCGACATCTCCCGCGAGTTTACCCGCAGTAACGAACGGATTTGGCGCCTGCGCCAACACGGACAATGGCATTGCCGCCAACCCTACGGCTGTCACGGCTTGCCATGCGCGTCGTAATAGTTTCATACGTCTTAATTTCTAATTCAGTGAGTAAGAGGTTTAATGGACTAATCTTATCCCTGAGGAGCCTACTTCGTCACTGTCGCCATGTCCGTTACGTTTGCGATGTTCCCGACCACGAAATTCGAGATCGCATACGACATTGCCACAATCACGATTCCGATGATGGCGTTCTTGATCACAAGTCGCGCGCTCTTCACCTTTCCTTCATCTCCGCCGGCGGTCATCCAAAGGAAACCTCCGTAGAGCATGTAGAAAAATAGGAGCGCGCCAACAAAACCGATCAAGGCACCGATAAGTTTCCCAAGGATAATCGCCGGGTTGGTTTCTCCGCCTTTGATTTCGTCAGGAGCCGCCTTATCCAGGCCGCCTTTCAAGACGCCGCCCAAACTGCCCTGCGCCAATACCGGCTGAGCCGCAAACCCAAGGGATACGGCTAGCGCGATACTGACAAAGATAGCCCATGTTGAAGTTAATAATCGCATACGCGAGAAAACTATACCCCTTGCGTGGCTGTCACGAGATTTGAAATTACGAAGCTCGTAATTGCCCATGCTGATAGAATAATAGCGAGACCGATAATACCGGATACGATCAATTTCTTGGCTTCGCCTACCTTTTCTTCGTTACCTCCGGAAATCATGTACTTGAAACCGCCCATTAGAACGATAACTACTGCGATGATTCCGAGGAAGCCCAGAGCGACGTTGATGATGCGGCCAGCCGTCTCGCGGACGTCTCCGGATCCCAACTTGATCGATTTTTGAACTGCGCCGACACCTAGGTCGTCAACGTTCAAATCTCCCTGCGCCAATACTACTGAAGGAAGCGCGAGCGCGGCCGCCATACCGACGGTTGCCGCACCTCGTGCGATTTTTGAAATAAGAGTCATTTCATTCGTCACCTCCTTTCATATATTCAGATGAGACATAGAATAACAGCCCGTTGTTATTATTGGTAGGGGCGGGCTTGTCCCGCCCATGCGTTTGATGTCAAGCCGTCTCCGAGCGTGGCGCGGAATACGATGTTGCCGGCGTTTGAGATTCCGTATTCCCCTCCTTCCCTGTTACGATCGTGTTGATCACGAAAGTCACAAGCATGTATGAAAACGCCACGATCACTAGGCCGATAACCGCGTTCGTCAAAGTCTGCGTCGCCTTTTTTACTCTGTCTGCAGTTCCACCGGCAGTAAGATACATAACCCCTCCCCAAAGAAACATCACGAAAAATAACGCGCCCACGATGGAGAGGGTGGCGTAAACCAACCGATTAACAAGTTCGGGAATCTTCGCGCCCTGGAGAAGGTCCGGGAAGCCGTAGGAATTTGCTTGTGCTGGAGCTGGACCGGCTTCAGGCTTAGCAGCCGGTGCAACAGGTTCGGATTTAATAACGCAACAAATCTTGCCTTCTGTTTTACAGTCATCCGTAGTCTGTCTCGTGATGACTGCTTGAGGATTGTCATTTGCGGCCTTATCGCACGCCTCAACTGTCGCGCACGCGCCCATGCAAATTGCAGGAGCTGCTGACGCGCTTAAAGATAAATTACTAAATCCGACTAAGAGCACTCCGATTGCAAGAGACCACCTGATCAACCAAAAATTTCGATGATGAATAGCGCTCATAAATTTCTAGAAAATGGCGATGCAATC
Organism: Patescibacteria group bacterium; assembly: GCA_038065635.1. Classification (GTDB taxonomy): domain Bacteria; phylum Patescibacteriota; class Patescibacteriia; order 2-12-FULL-60-25; family 2-12-FULL-60-25; genus JAHJFW01. Next base: position 10,208 of record JBBTQP010000099.1, read on the forward strand.
CGATTTATTTTCATTTGATGCCATATTATTTAATCGTTAATCGGTGGCGGTGCCGCGAACTCCGGGACTACCGCTTTTTTGGCCGCGCCTCCACCGGCGAGCGTGCTGAAGAAAAACGCGCTGATGGAGTATGCGAACGCGATCATGAACAAACCTATCACCGCGTATTTAAGCGCGTCCTTCGCCTTTTGCACGCGGTCGCTAGAACCGGCGGTCATCCAAAGAACTCCGGCGTAGACAAAAACTCCGAGCGCGAGCGCACCGACGACGCCGAGAAACATGGTGATGACGCGCTGCATGACGATAAAAATCGTAGTGCCTGCACCGAGTTTATTCGTAAGCGTAATAGGAGAGCCAGTCGGCTTTCCGGTGGGAGCCGCGGTTTTAGTCGGGCTAGCCGCCTGATCCATTCTGCAACAAATATTACTTCCATCACATGGCTCCGCCCATCCGCCAACATCAGTCAATGCTCTAGTTGTGCAAGTAGGAGAGCAGACGAATTTCTCATCCTTTATATGAGACCCAACTTCGAGACCTAATTTACCACACAATGAATTCCCCTTTTTAACACAACAATACTCGTTGCCTATACACTGATTCATGTCCAGTGGTCCTTTAGGATAAACTGTCGTAATATCAGCCTCTGTCGCATCGCAAGGAAATTTACACTCCCCGCCGAACTGTCCGGCATTGCATATACCCGGTGCTGCATTCGCTTTGCCGGAAATCGCTAACCCAGCTCCGATAAAGAGTAGGCAAATCAAGATTGATTGTAATCGGAATAACTTCATAAATCTTATTTCGACTTACAGCAAATTACGTTCGCCGCTTTATCGTCAGGACAATAGCCGATTTGGCACACAAATCCTTGTTTACTCGCGTCTGCCGAGGCCTGTTGATAGGTACTTCCTTTGAAGGTCTTGCACGACCATGATTCTCCCAAATCCGAACATATTTTTTTCTTATCCGACGCTTTTCCCGTCGACGCTTTTCCACTGCCAGCAGGTACTAACGTTGAATAAATCGTCTGAACGATAGCCCATGATCCCATCACGATTATTATCCCGAAAGCCGCGCCTTTAATCGCCTTCTTTCCTTTATCAACCCGCGCCTTGTCTCCGAACGAAAGCAGATACATCGCGCCTCCGTAGATAAAAACGATAAGGAAGAGTCCGCCGGAAAGCCCCATGAGAAACGACGCGAAGTTCACGCCGGTTTGAATGATATCGTTCACCCCGCAGTTACCGGTTTTAGTACATGCGGGGAGGACGAGACGGTCGAATGAAGGGGTGGCTTTTTCTTCTTCGGCCGTTGGTTCACCTGCGTTAGTTGATGCGGATGGCGCGGGAGCTTTTGTTGGAAGCGCGCAACAAGTAACCGGACCTTCACCTGGGCAATCCATCGGTCCCAAATCTTTTTCAATTTTCTCGACACAAAACGTCGCGCAGTGCCCGTTGGAATCCGTGCATCCAGCTGGCGCCTGAACGCAACACGTCTCACTACTCGCGCAGTCATACTGGCCGATGCTTTTTAAACCGGCATTACAATTTCCATCAGAGGAAAAATAACAGGATCCTCCTTGAGCGCTGCACACGGGCTTCTGCGGCGCTTGCGGCGCCTTAGGCGTAATGCAACAAATGTTGGAATCTTTTGCTGAACAATCATCAGTACTTATTGAGCTGATCTTCGGATTTATATTGATCAGCTGGTTGCATTGGCCGATGCTAATACATAGAGTAGAAAACTTATCTTTGTCGGCGGCATCCGAACATTTCGCTAAAGCTAAAACGCTTTTCGGCGCAACAACAAAAGATCCAAAAAGGACGATAGTGAGTACGAGCGCATATACTGATAGCGCACGGTAATCTTTTTTCCTATAAAGAAATCCGATCATATCTTAAAACGAATACCTTATTGTCTGCGAAACTTTCGAAACTGCGTTCTGCACGGCGGTCGGTATTTCCTCTACTCCGTCAATCACGTTCTCGACCAATTGCTCTAAAGCGTCTTCCATCGCTCCGGGGTCATCGCCGTAGTACCAACTTTTTGCAGTGAGAACCTGCGATGCGAACACTCCGATGTCTTCGTCTTCAAGCTGGTCGGCCAAAAGAGACTTGATGGCGGCGGGACGTTTCGCCGTATCAAGATATTTTTTCGCTTCTTCCGGTTTGATCATGAAATTGAGAAAGTTCCATGCGATATCCGGCGACTTTGTCTTTTTCGAAACAGTCCACGTCCAATAGTTGGCGTAGTTCACGGTCGGATTTCCCTCGATCTGCGGCAACGGCGCGATTCCGAGATTTAACTTTGGCGCGCGAGCTCGAATCGTCGGCAAATGATAGCTATAGCCGAAAAAAAACGCGGACTTGCCCTGAAGAAATGCCTCGAGCGAATTTGGCTGATCTTTATTCCACGTGTAAACCTCTTTTCCTGGGTTGGCGAAATCCGTGTAAAACTCAAGCGCCTGATACGCCGGGGGTCGATCACGCAAACCCGCGAGCGCCGATGGGATGAGACCGAACGTCGGCGTACCGTCTTCCGCGCTCATTTCCGAGCCGTTCTGCATCATGAGGACAGAAAGAATATCCGGCGAGCGCTCCACATTGTAACCGGTTCCGATCCCGGCACCGTACTGCAACAATTTTCCCTGCGAATCCTGTTTCACGAGTTTCGGAATAGCTTGTTGAAACGCGCTCCATTCGCTTGGTACCGTTGGAATGCCGGCCGTGTTCAAAAGGTCCTTGTTAACATACATGGCCAAAGTATCCACGGATACAGGAACCGCCATGATGCGCTGTTCCATCTGGCGCTTATCCGGATCGGTTGAAACGTTAATCGTTCGGACAGTATCTTTGCTTACGGCTTCCGGATAATCGTTCTTGTATTGCTTGACCGAAATGGAACGATCGGTCGCGAGCTGAAAAGTAACCTCTTTTTTTACCGTACCGACTACAGTCTGCACGGCTACGTTTGTAAAAAGTGGCATCGGAAGAATCTTCGGCTGATATTTCCCGATCCACGTGTTGTGAATCATAAAAATATCCGGACCTCGATCTTCCGCCAACGCATTCAACAATTCGCTTTCGTACTCTTCATTGCGCAAGCGGCGATAATTCACCGATACGTTCGGATGAAGCGCGCGATAATCGTTCACAATGCTTTGATACGCATCCAAATCGTCAATCACCGCCCAAACGTTCAGCTCAACGTGTTTGGACGCTTGAGTCACCGCCGCATCCGGCGCGCGCGTACAGCCCTGGCCGGCAAGAAAAGAAAAAATCGTTATTCCGGCAATAAACGAAATTATAGGACGGATCTTCATAGCTGGGATGTATTTTACAACCAGAACGAAAAATACGCTAACTGTCATTCCCGTTCCTCCAAAGGCGGATGCGCCTCTGGCGCAGAAGACGGGAATCCAGATCGTAAGGAGTATTGTTCACTGTCTGGATCCCCCCGAAAGCGTTCGGGGGGTTGACAATACGGTATCGCGATGATCGACTTATCCTTCCTGAAATTTTTTCATCATCTCCCTTGCGTCATCGCGCAAATCCGATCGCTGAAACGCGGCGTCTATATTCGCTTTAAGCCAACCAATTTTACTTCCGGTGTCATGATAAGTTCCTTCGAGAACGCGCGCATAAATTGGACGAGTTTTCAAAAGCAGTTTAATCGCGTCGAGCAATATGTATTCACCGCCATGTCCGGGAGCCGTCTCAACGATGGCATCAAAAATGTCCGGCGTCAAAACGTACGCCCCGATAGAAGCCACGCGAGAAGGGGCTTTTTCCGGTCCGGGTTTTTCCACCATGCCCTTCAGCTGAAAAATTCCGGGCTCTACTTCTGCCGCCGGATCGATTATTCCATAGCGTTTCGTACCTTCGTCATCTACTGGAATTGCGCCGAGAACCGGATCGCCATACTTCGCAAATACGTCGATCATTTGTTTGAGACGCGGCACGTCTCCGCTGAAAATTTCATCGCCAAACAATACAGCAAAAGGTTCATCTCCAATGAGGTGTTTAACGTTCAGAATCGGAGTCGCGTTTCCGTACGGACCCTTCTGACGAACGTAGATAAAATTGGCCATCTTCCCGATCTTACGGATGTCTTCAAGCTGCGATTGCTTTCCGGTTGCTTCAAGCCAGTGTTCCAATTCATGATTATCGTCAAAATGATCCTCCACCGCGCGCTTTGCGGACGATGTCACTAGAATCACGTCTTCGATTCCGGATGCGACCGCTTCTTCCACTACGTATTGAATCACCGGTTTATCGATGATCGGCAACATCTCTTTAGGCATTGCCTTTGTCGCAGGCAAAAACCGCGTTCCATAACCCGCGACAGGAATCACAACTTTACGAATTTTTTGAGGCATATAATTTTGTCATTGCGAGGAGTAGCGACGACGTGGCAATCTAATCAACTGTCATTGCGAG